>JBBSNQ010000044.1:0-9344 GCA_038232575.1 Solirubrobacterales bacterium
CGACTACCTGAAGATCGACGGCGGGTTCATCACCGGCCTGCCCGAGAACCACACGAACCAACTGCTGGTCAAGTCCGTCGTCGACATCGCCCGCGGCCTCGGCAAGGCGACGATCGCGAAGCGCGTCGGCGACGCCGAGACAGTCGAGCTGCTGCGCGCCTACGGGGTCGACTACGTGCAGGGCTACCACGTCGGCAGGCCGGTGCCGATCGAGTCCGGCGAGCTCGGGAACCCGCCGGTGCTATAGAAGGTCCATCAGGCGTACGGCGGGCAGCGTGGAGCCATCGCGGCTAAAGGGCGCCGGCCGGCGCGACGATAGCTTTTAGGTGGTGGAGTCAGGCGCCGGCCGGTCGAACGTCGAGGCTGAGGAATACCTCGGCGCGAGCGCTCGCGCTCGCTCGATCTCCGCCGGAATCTGGTCCACCTTCATCCTCAGCGTCGCCGGGGTCGGCTACGCGGCTGCCACGTGGGAGGAGCCGAACAGGCTGGCGCTCAGCGCGCTCTTCGGTGCGGCGGTGCTCGTGGCGCTGATCGTCGCCGTCCTGCCCCGCGAGTACCTGATCCGAAGCGCCCTGCGCGAGCAGTTCTTCTTCTGGTGGAGCGCGTCGTACGTGGCGGTGATCGCGGGCCTCGCCTACTTCGACGGCGGCGCCGGCAGCCCGATGACGCTGCTCTTCTTCTCGCCGCTTGTGTTCACGGCGCTATGGGCGCCGAGGCGCAGGGTGATGGCGATGGGGTTGCTCGTCCTCATCGCGTACTTCGGGACCGACCTGGCCGCCGGCATGACATCGCTTCCGACGCTCGCTTTCTACGCCGCATGCCTCGCGTCGGTGGCGCTGCTCTGTGCGTGGCAGGCGGGCGACCACCAGCTCCAGCGCGAGGAGCTCGCACGTGTCTCCCGCGCCGACTCGCTGACGGGGTGCCTCAACCGGCGCGGCTTCGAGGAGCGTGCGGCGGGCGAGCTCGCCGACGCCCTGCGCAGGCGCCGGCCGCTCGCCATCGTTCTGCTTGATCTCGACGACTTCAAGGCCGTCAACGACGCCCACGGGCACGCTGCCGGCGATGAGATCCTGCGCTCGACCGTCGGGCGCATGGTGGATCTGCTGCGCCCGATCGACGCGGTGGCCCGCATGGGCGGCGACGAGTTCGCGCTGCTGCTGCCCGAGATCGACCACGAGCAGTCGCTCACGGTGGCCGGCCGGGTCCAGAGCGCCCTCGCCGAGCGCGCGCAGGCCTCGCTTGGCGTGGCGAGCTATCCCCAGCACGGCAGCACGCTCGAAGCGCTGCTCGCCCACGCCGATGCCGAGCTCTACACCGCCAAGTCCGGCGGCTCCTCGACGGCCGCGGAGGCGGCGCGCGCGACGACCGAGCTGAGCTGGGCAGCCGCTCTCGCCCAAGCGGTCGACGCGCGCATGGACGGCTCGCGCGAGCATTCGAGCCAGGTGTCGGAGTACGCGAGCGCGATGGCCGAGCGCCTCGGCTGGGACGAGCGCCAGGTGCGCATGCTGCGGCTCGCGGCGATGGTGCACGACATCGGCAAGATCGCGGTGCCCGATCACATCCTGCGCAAGCCGGGCCCGCTGACCGAGAGCGAGTTCCGCGAGATCATGCGCCATCCCGAGGCGGGCGAACGCATCATCTCCCGGATCGCCGGGCTCGAGCCGATCGCGCCGTGGATCAGGCACTCCCACGAGCGCATCGACGGCGCGGGCTACCCGGATCACCTGAGTGGCGAGCGGATCCCGGCGGCCTCGCGGCTGCTGCTCGTGGCCGACGCATTCGACGCCATGGCCCACGACCGCCCCTACAAGCGCGGACTCACGCTCGAGCAGGCGCTGGCCGAACTGCGCGCGAACGCCGGAACGCAGTTCGATCGCCGCTGCGTCGAGCTGCTCGAGGGCTACCTCGCCGAGCAGGCCGAGGCGGACGCAGCAGGTGAAGCGGGCGCGTCGCGCTCGCAGGGCGACTTGCCCGCGCCCTGATACGAGGCGGATGGGGTAGCTGCTGGGCCGCGTCCGGCCGTCGTCATACCGTTGATGATTGATGGCGAGCGCCTGCATTGCTCACGTCGACATGGACGCCTTCTACGTGAGCGTCGAGCTCCATCGCCGCCCGGAGCTCAGGGGCTTGGCCGTGGTCGTGGCCGGCAGTGGTCCGCGGGCGGTGGTGACGACCGCCAGCTACGAGGCCCGGCGCTACGGGATCTTCTCCGCGACCCCTGCGGCGCGCGCACGGCGGCTCTGCCCGGACGCGCTCTTCATCGAGCCCGACTTCGAGGCCTACCGCGCGCGCTCGCGCGAGGTGATGGCCGTGCTCGCCGAGCAGGTCGAGCGGATCGAGGTGGTCGGGCTCGACGAGGCCTACCTGGACCTGAGCGGCCTCGGTTGGCCGCACGCATGCGCGCGGCGCATCAAGGCGGAGGTCACCCGCCGGACGGGCCTTGAGTGCTCGATCGGCGTCGGGCCGAGCAAGCTCGTCGCAAAGGTGGCCTCGGACGCCGACAAGCCCGACGGCTTCCTCGCGCTGACCCAAGCCGAGGCGTGCGAGCGCTTTGCCGATTCCCCGCCCGCACTGCTCCCCGGGATCGGCCCGAAGACAGCCGCGCGCCTGACCGGGCACGGGATCGCGACGCTCGCCGCTTTGGCAGCCGCGCCGGAGCGCGCGCTCGCCGAGTGGTTCGGGCCGCGGCTCGGCGTCCACCTCGGAGCGCTCGCGCGCTTCGAGGACCACCGAGCCGTCACCGGCCCGCGCACGCCTAAGTCCGAGTCACGCGAGACGACTTTCGATCGCGACCTGCGCGGGGCCGACGCCCTCTTGCCTGTGCTCGATCGCCTGAGCGGCGAGCTCTGCGCTCGACTGGCCGGTGCGAACCGCGCCGGGTGCACGATCGGGATCAAGGTGCGGCTCGATGACTTCAGCTGCCACACACGCGCGCGCACGCTCGACGGGCCGACCAACGACGTCGGCGTCGTGCGCGCTGTCGCGGCCGAGTTGCTCGGCGAGCTCGATCCCCGCCGGCCCGTCCGGCTGCTCGGCGTGCGCGTTGCGGGGCTCGATCGCGACCTTGCAGGCCGACCGGGCGAGCAGGATCGTGAGGCGCGCCTCGACGGGCGACCCCCCAGCCAGCTCGAGCTGCTCTCGAGCCGACCGTGAGAGACGCCCGTCACGCGGCGCTTCCAATCGCGGGGCGGTGCGCCGGCACCGAAGTGCCGGCGCGGGCCCTCCGGCTCAGCCGGTGGTCCAGATCCTCCCGGTCGAGGGGAAGCCCAGCCTGTGCTTGGTGGCGGCGGTCAGATCCCACTCACGACCGCCGACGAAGGGGCCCCTGTCGATCACGGGCACGGTCACGCTCTTGCCGCCGTAGCGGAAGCTGACCTTCCTCCCGCACGGAAGCGACTTGTGCGCCACCCCGAGCGTGCCGCGCCGGATCGTGCGCCCGCACGCGGTCCGCTGGCCGTAGAAGCCGGGCCCGTACCACGACGCCACGCTTCGCCGGTAGACCTTGATCCGATCGACGTCGGTGCGCCGCTCGCTGGCCGGTGCCGACTCGGCCCGGACGCGGATGCGCATCGACCCGGCTCGCTCCGGCCGCCATGCGGCGGAGAAGCGGCCATCTTCACGCGAGCGGGCGCGAGCCACCGTGCGCCAGCTACCGCCACGGCGGATCTGGACCAGCGCGGTCCGATCATCCTGCCGCGAGGCCAGCTTGCCGCTCACCGAGATGCGCTTGCCGCTGTAGAGATGCTTGTCGACCTCGAGCAGCGCCTCGGCTCCGGGGGGCACCTCGTTGGGCGCCTGCCGCCCCTCCTGCTCCGCCCCATCCTGCCGAGGAGCGCCTTCCCGGTCCGGTGCGTCCTGCCCTCGTGCGCCGTCGTCGCCCTCACCCCGGCTGGGCGTCCCGTCCTCGCCCTCATCCTGCGCGGGCGCACTGGTCTTGCCCGGTCCGGGCTCAAGCGCGGGCATCTCGTCCACCCCCGAACCGAGATCAGTCGTCTGCGCCCACACGGGGCCGGCAAGGGTAAGTCCCGTGCCCGTTGCGAGCACGGCGGGGAGCAGCCAACGTCGGCCAAGCGCGCGTTCGCGCGCGAGCGTGTCGAAAGTCATGTTGAGCTTCCTTTCCCGGTCGCAGCCTGCGGGGTTAGCTGACGGGCTCGCCCGAGACGCTTCCTGCGCCTCGCGCTACGGCCGGATCACCGGCCGACTCGCCCCGTGCGCGCCGCCTCTTGGGCAAGCGCGCCGTTGGTTCCCCCACTCGCCGGCCAGGAGGCCGGCGACTCGGCAAGACCGAATCGAACTTCTGTTCGCCTATGAACGTTCGAGGATGGCGAAAGGAGCGCCCTGCAACCGTGCGTCTCATCACAGAGGGCGAGCACGCTCATCACCCCGGCCGAGCGCGCGCACCCGACTCGCAAGCTACGCTCGCCTACGAACCATCCCTCAACCGGAAGGACCGCCTTGGCGGCAGATCGCCTCAGCCCCCTCGATAGCTCGTTCCTGGGCCTGGAGGACGAGAGCTCGCATATGCACGTCGCCACGGTGCTCGTCTTCGACGGGAAAGCGCCGAGCTACGACGAGTTCCTGGAAAGCGTCGAGCGCCGGCTCCATCTCGTGCCGCGCTATCGCCAGCGCGTGGCGTGGGTGCCGTTCGATCTGAGCCGACCGCGCTGGATGGACGATCCGCACCTCAACCTCCGCTACCACGTGCGCGCCGCGGCTCTGCCCCACCCCGGCTCGGAGCGGGAGCTGCGCGACCTCGCCGGACGGGTGTTCTCGCAGCAGCTCGACCGCGACAAGCCGCTCTGGGAGCTGTGGCTCGTCGAGGGGCTCGAGGGCGGGCGCTTCGCGGTGCTCTCGAAGACCCACCACGCGCTGATCGACGGCATCGCCGGCGTGGACCTGATCTCCGTGCTCTTCGACGCCGAGCCGGACGAGTCGAAGGCACCGCGGCCCGACAGGAGCTGGCTGCCGCGCCCGAAGCCGTCTGGCGCCGAGCTCGCGGCGGAGGCGATCGTCGAGAACGCGATCGTGCCAAGCGAGTTGCTCCGCTCCGCCGGCGGACTGATCGAGCGCCCCGCGCAGGTCGCCGGGGGGATATGGGGGCGGCTCGTCGGCCTCGGCGCGATGGCCTGGGCGGGCATCTCCCCCGCTCCGCCCACCCCGTACAACGAGCGCATCGGCCCCCATCGCCGCTTCACGTGGGTGAGGACCGCGCTCGCCGATCTCAAGGCGATCAAGACCGAGCTCGGCGGCACTGTCAACGACGTCGTCCTCGCGACCGTCGCTGGGGCGCTCGGACGCCATTTGCGCCGCCGCGGCTACGACACGCACGGCCTCGAGCTGCGGGCGATGGTCCCTGTCAGCCTGCGTGTATCCGGCCAGCGCGGCGACACGGGCAACCAGGTCTCCGCGATGATGGCGCCGCTCCCCGTCGGGGTCGAGGATCCCCGCGCTCGCTACCAGACTGTGTGCGAGGCGATGGACGAGCTCAAGACCTCGGGGCAGGCGCTCGGCGCTCGGACGCTTGCCGAGCTGACCGGGTTCGCGGCACCGAACATCATGAGCCAGGCCTCGCGGCTGATGGTGCGCCAGCGCTTCTTCAACGTTGTCGTGACGAACGTTCCCGGGCCCCAGATGCCGCTGTACCTGCTCGGGCGCGAGATGCGGGATTCCTTCCCGATGGTGCCGCTGGCGGCGAACCAGGGGCTCGGCATCGCGATCATGAGCTACAACGGCCGCATGGACTTCGGGCTCGTCGCCGATCGCGACCTCGTGCCCGATCTCGAGGAGCTCGCCGACGATGTGCAGGACTCGCTGACCGAGCTCGCCGGGCTCGCCGGTCTCAAGCTGCATCCGCCCCGTGCGCGCCGCGGTAAGCGCTCCGCGAAGGGCACGGCGAGCGCCCGCAGCAACGGCGGAGGGCCGGGAGCGAAGTCCGCGTCGAGATCGAAGTCGGCATCGAGATCGCCGAAGGCGTCGAGATCGGGCGCAGGTGCGGGTGCGGGACGGTCGCGATCGAAGGCAGCGTCGGGAATCGCGCGCCGCGTCCCGTGCGGGCAGCTCGGCGCGGTCGCGCGCGCGCTGATGCGCGAGCGGCTGCGCGAGGCAGCCCGCGAGCTCGGCCTCGATGTCGAGCTGAGCACGCTCGAGGGATCCACCAGGACTTCGGCCGAGGCTGCGGCCGCGCTCGGCTGCGACCCTCACCTGGTCGCGAAGTCGATCGTCTTCGTCGCCGACGGCGACCCGATCGTCTGCGTGGCCGCCGGCACACACCGGATCGATATCGACAGCCTCTGCGACGCGGTCGACTGCGCCGAGGTGCGCCAGGCCACGCCCAGCGAGGTGCGCGCAGCGGTTAGCTTCCCCGTCGGAGGCGTGCCCGCATTCGGGCACGGCCTGCCGATCGTCATCGACGAAGCGCTGCTCGAGCAGCGTCTCATCTGGGCGGCGGGCGGCGACGGGCACACGATGTGCGCGCTCGACCCGCGCGAGCTCGTCGCGCGCACCGGTGCCACCGTCGCGCCCGTGGCGGGCGTACCGGTCTAGTGGGCCTGCCAGCGCTCACGACGTGAACGCACGCTCCGAGCTGCTGCGCGTGGGTCTAGCGCAGATGAACGCCACGGTCGGCGACATCACCGGGAACGCGGACCGGATCGGCGCACTGATCGACGAGGCGCGCGCTGCCGGAGCAAAGCTCGTCGTCTTCCCCGAGCTCGCTCTGACGGGCTACCCCCCCGAGGATCTGCTGCTCAAGCCCCACTTCCTCGATGCCGCCGGGGGGGCGCTCGAGGAGCTCGCCCGCTCGTGCGAGGACATCGTCGCGATCGTTGGCTTTCCCGAGCGCGCCGACGACGTCTACAACGCCGCCGCCGTGCTCGCCGGCGGTGCGGTCGCCGCCGTGTATCGCAAGCTGTCGCTGCCCAACTCCGGCGTCTTCGACGAGCAGCGCTACTTCCAGGCCGGTGCCGAGCCCGCCATCTTCGAGCTTGACGGGCTCCGGATCGGCGTGACGATCTGCGAGGACATCTGGCAGCCCGGTCCCCCGGCGACCTCCGAGGCGCTCGCGGGCGCGCGGGTGATAGTCAACCTCTCCGCGTCGCCGTATGACGCCGGCAAGGGGCTCGAGCGCGAGCGCATGCTCATACAGCGCGCTCGCGACAACATCGCGGCCGTCGTCTTCTGCAACCTGGTCGGCGGTCAGGACGAGCTCGTCTTCGACGGGCACAGCGTCGTAATCGACGAGCACGGCACCGTCCTGGCACGCGCTCCCCAGTTCTCCGAGTCGCTGACCGTCTGCACGCTCGACCCAGACGCCGTCGTCGCCGCCCGGCTGAAGGACTCCCGCCGGCGCGCCGAGGTACGGCGGGAGCGTCGTGCGCACGGGAACGGCGATCCGGCCGCCATGCTGGCGCGGCTGAGCGTCGTGGCGCGCGGGGAGGCGACCGAGGTGGGTGGCACCCTTGCCGGGGTGCTCGCGCCCGAGGAGGAGGTGTATGCGGCACTCACGATGGGCGTGCGCGACTACGTCGAGAAGAACGGCTTCGGCGGAGTCGTCTTCGGGCTCTCCGGCGGGATCGACTCCGCCCTCGTGGCGCTCGTCGCGGCCGATGCCCTGGGCCCGGAGCGCGTGAGCGCGGCCGTCATGCCCTCCCCTCACTCCTCGGAAGCCACGCAGAACGATGCGCGCGCGATCGCCGCGAACCTCGGCGTCGGTCTGATCGAGCTCGACATCGAGCACCCGATGCGCGCCCACGATGACCTGCTCGCCACCGCCTTCGCCGACCGTGAGCCCGATCTCACCGAGGAGAACCTGCAGGCGCGCATCCGCGGCAACCTCGTGATGGCGCTGTCGAACAAGTTCGGCTGGCTCGTGCTGACAACCGGCAACAAGTCCGAGCTCTCGGTTGGCTACGCGACCCTCTACGGCGACATGGCGGGGGGATTCTCCGTCCTCGGCGATGTCTTCAAGGGGCTCGTCTACCGCCTCGTCAGGTGGCGGAACGCCCGCGCGGGCCGCGAGCTCGTGCCCGCCTCGGTGATCGAGCGTCCGCCCTCGGCGGAGCTGCGTCAGGACCAGCTCGACGAGCAATCGCTGCCGCCGTACGAGCTGCTCGATTCGATCCTCGCCGGCTACGTGGAGCAGGATCTCGACGCCTCGCAGCTGATCCGCCAGGGGCTGCCGGCGGAGGAGGTCGAGCGCGTGATCGCGATGGTCGACGCGGCCGAGTACAAGCGGCGTCAGGCGCCGCCGTGCATCCGCATCTCGACCAAGTCCTTCGGCCGCGACCGCCGCCTGCCGATCACGAACCGCTTTCGCTCGCGGCCGGCCGGCTAGCGGGCGGCGCGCAAGGTACGGAGGACGTAGGCGTCGAGGCGCACGAGGTCTGGAAGCTCGCGCAGTGAGGGCGTCGGATCCGCATGGCGCAGCGCAGCGGTGACGGTCACCCGATGGCGCGGGGCAATCGCTGCGACCGCCCGCGACTCGGCGAGCGGGAAGTACTTGTCCTGCGGCGCCGAGGCAAGCTCAACCTGCGCCTCTATCGGCGGCCCCTCGATCGGCGAGAGCTGCTCGAGGCTTCGGCGCACGCGCTGCGGAAGCTCAGCGTAGAGGCGGTCGAAGCGCTCCGGATCGCGATTCACGAGCAGCGCGACGGCGGCGCGAGCCTCGGGCCCGAGTCGCTGGCGTGAGAGCTCCCGCAGGGCCGCCAGCGGATCGCGGGCATCGTCTGGAACCGCCTCGAGCCGCTCGAGCAGCTCGTCCCGGTCGGCCACCGGCCCGAGCATGGCGATCAGCGAGCGGGCGAGCACGAGCTTGAGGAACGGATCTGGGGGAAAGCTCATCAGGCGCCCCTGCTCGCGGTAGGCGCCGGTCGTTCCGAGGCGCAGCACGCGCACGATGTCGGTGAAGGGGGCGATTCCCGAGACGACGGACACACGCCCTGCAAGGCGCGGGTCGGCCGCGGCGAGCAGTCCGAGCGTCGCGCCCGTGGAGACGCCCACGAGCGCGACCCGCCCGTCGCTCGACCGTGCGGCTGCGCGCTCGGCCAGATCGATCGTGGCGGCGAGCGTGCGCGGGGTGATCGTCGCGCGCCTGAGACCGGGCAGGTCGGGAACGAAGACGCGGTAGCCGACCCGCCCGAGCCCGCGCGCGAGGCGCTGCAGCGTCGGGTTGGCCCGCCCGTCGCGGCTCGCGCCGGTGATCAGCACGACAGAGGGCGAGCGGTCCCGGCCTGCCGGGGCGACGACCGTGGTCGGGCTCGCCGCGACCGGCTCGTCCCGGACGGTGGGGGCTTCCGTGAGGCGTTTTGCGCTCCAGCCCAGCACTGGCGTCTCGAGCGCAGTCGAGA
>JBBSNQ010000045.1:0-9266 GCA_038232575.1 Solirubrobacterales bacterium
CGGCTCGACAAGCGGGCGGGCCAAGCGCCCGGCGCGCCAGCTGGGAGCACATCCGACCGCCGCACGCGCGGGTGGCGACGGTGGGGTCGTCGTCGCCGGCCGCGAGCGAGGGCGGGAGCGACGCACCTCGCCCATCCGAGAGTCGCTGCGCACCCAACGTCGCGTAAGCCCGAACCGAGCGCCGCGACGAGGGCCTCACCGGAGCCAGGTCCCGCGCAAGTGGCGTTGGCGGAAGGGTCAGCCCAGCAGGTCGGCCCGAATCGCACCCGACCCGGGTGAGATGGCGAAGCCGCGCTCGTCACCCGCCGCCACCGGCTCGAGCACGACCCGCGTCGTCGCATAGCGCTCGAGCTCGCTGCCCGGAGCGAGCGAGGCGAGCACGGTGAGCGAGCCCGCCTCCTCGGTCCGCCGCGCCAGGCCGAAGGTGCTGCGCGCCAGTTCCAAGGGCAGCACATCGAGACCGTCGACAACGAGCACGCCGTGACCCCCGCGCTCGACCGCGCGCTTGGCCCGCTCGCCCGCCATCTCGGCCGCGCGGGCGTGCTCGTCGGCGCTCTGGTCGAAGCCGCCGCCGGCGACCGGCACGTCGGCCTGGCGGCGCCACTCGGTGACCTCCTCGGGCCGCGCGCCCGCAGGAACGATCGCGATGTCGAGCTCGGCGTGCAGCTCGAGCAGCCGCGCCACCATCTGCCGCAACAGCGCGCTCGCGTCGGTGCCGGCGGGCGCGATCACGGCCACGCGCGACCCCTTTCCGAAGGGCACCCCCTCGAGGCCCTCCGGTCCTGAGAGCCGCTCGGTCGCCAGCAGGGCCGCAAGCTCCTCGAAGCGCGGACGCTCGGCCGGAGGCTCGGCCGGACCGCCGTTGACGCTCTCGACGTGCGCGAGCGAGGGGTGGCGCTCCGAGCCGCGCGGAGGCCTCACGGGCCCCGCGAGCTGGTCGCCGGGACGCAGCTCGCAGCGGCGGATCTGGGCGGGCGCGACGTAGACGTCGTCGGCAGATTGGGCGAAGGGGTGCGCGCGCAGGAAACCGTTGCCGTTGGGCAGGATGTCGAGCACGCCGGAGCGGACCTCCTCCGGCTCCTGCTCGTCCTTCTCCTCCTCAGGCTCGCGCCGCCCGCCGCCGCGGCCACTCCGTCCGCGCCTGCCGCCGCCCTCGCCGTCACTCCGCGCGCGCCCGCCGCTCTGGCCGCCACGGCGGCTGCCGCCCGAGCTCGCGCGCGACTGCTCATCCTCGGCATCCCCTGCCCGCCCGCCGAGCAGGGCGTCGATCAGCTCCTCCCTGCGCAGGCGGCGGAAGCCCTCGACGCCGATCTCGGACGCGAGCGCGTGAAGGTCGGCGAGCGGACTCTGCTCGAGCTGACTGCGCTCCATCACGGACATCGAGCGGCGGATGATGGCAGAGGTCCGGGACGGACTCCCGCGGATCAGGCCGCGGAGCCCTCCACCAGCAGCCCCTCGGCTTGCGCGGCCTCGTGCCAGGCGGCGAGCTCGCTCTCCACGCGCGCGCTGTCCCACGCAAGCTCCGCGCCCATCGCCTCGGCGACCGCGCGCGGCGCCTGCGCGCCGGAGACGCAGGTCGCGCGCGCGTCGAGGATCCCGACCCGCGTGCGGCGCAGCAGCACGTCCGCGACGGTCGCGGCTTGCTCGCGGCGGACGGCGAACACGGCCTCTGCCAGCAGATCCGGGAGGCCGGGAGTGAGCCTGCGAGCGAGCGCGGCGTCCTCGGCAGCCATCGCGAGGACATCGACGGCGGCGTAGCCGTAGCGTCCGGCCAACATGCTGCGCGTCTCCTCGTCGACACCCGGTACCTCGGGCAGCTCGCCGTTGGCGACGGGCCGTCCGAGCGGTATCTCGGCCGTGCGGCAGCTCGCCTCGCGCCCCTCGCGCAGCGCGATCCGATCGACGACCATCTTCGCCATCCGCCGCCAGGTCGTGAGCTTGCCGCCGGTGATCGTCAGTAGGCCCGAGCTCGTCTCATACAGCTCGGCCTTGCGCGAGATGTCCACCGAGCGCCGTGCGTCGCCGGTCGCCACCAGCGGGCGGACGCCCGCATAGGCGCCCTCGACGTCGCGGCGGCCAAGCGGCTCGTCGAAGAACGCACCGGCCGCCTCGAGCAGGTAGTCGATGTCCTCCTCGGACGGACGCACGTGATCGAGAGGGCCGTCGTAGTCGTTGTCTGTGGTGCCGAGCAGGGTGCGCCCGAGCCACGGCAGCGCGAAAATCGTGCGGCCCCCGCCCGCCGGGACGATCGTGCCCGCCCCGAGCGGCAGGCGCTCGGACGAGATGACAACGTGCGTGCCGCGACTCGGCCTGATGCGCGGGACCTCGGCCTCGTCGTGCAGCTCCTCGGGCCGTATGCGGTCGGCCCACACCCCCGTCGCGTTGACGACGTTGTCCGCCCGGATCTCGAGCTCCGCCCCGCCGAGGCGGTCGGCGACACGCACGCCGCCAGGGTGTCCGTCGGGCTCGATCAGCTCGGTCACCTCGCAGCGGTTGGCAAAGACGGCGCCGTAGCGCTCGGCCTCACCGAGGACGGTGAGCACGAGCCGGACGTCATCCGTCTGGCAGTCGTAGAAGAGGTGGGCGCGGCTCGGCTCACGCGAACGCAGCGCAGGCAGGAGCTCGAGCACCTCGTCGGGGGCGATCGTGCGATGACGATCGGGGCTCCAGCGCTCTTGGCCGTCCTCCGCCCCATCCTCGGCGCCCCTGCGTCCCCGACGTCCGGCACGCCGCCGCAGGCGCTCACTCGCCATCACGTCGTAGGCGTTGAGCGCCAGGCGCATCCGTGGATCGGGGCGGGACCGATCGAACTCCGGCACGAGCAGCGGCAGCGGGCGGACCAGATGGGGCGCGAGCGCGACCATCAGGGAGCGCTCGAGCAGAGCCTCCCGCACGAGGCCGATGTCGAAGCTCTCCAGGTAGCGCAGCCCGCCGTGCACAAGCTTCGAGGAACGGCTCGAGGTGCCGGAGGCGTAGTCGTCGCGCTCGACGAGGGCGACGCTGTAGCCGCGCGAGGCCGCATCGAGCGCCACGCCGGCGCCGGTGATGCCGCCGCCGATGACCACGAGATCGAAGCGCTCTGACTGGAATGCCGCGAGGGCATCGGCGCGCGCGATCACCGCGGATACGTTACGCCGCGATGCGGGCGCACGGCGGCGGCGGTTCACAGCTGTCCTGGCCCCAGTGGCGCTTCCTCGGCCTGCTCGGACTGCCGGCATTCGCGCTCGCGGGCGCGTCGACCGTCGTCTCGACCTACCTACCGGTCTTCATCGAGGAGCTCTCCGGGCCGGGGGTCACCGGGCTGCTGATCGGTGCCGAGGGGATCTTCGGCCTCTGCATTCCTCTGCTGCTCGGCCCGCGCGCCGACCGCGGGCGGCCAAAGGCCGGCATGGGCGCTCCGCTGCTGCTGGCCGCGACCGGGCTCGCGGTCGTCTCGCTCGTGCTGATGCCGTTCGCGGGATCGCTCGTCGGGATAGCGGTCGGCCTGGCGCTCTTCTACGTCGCCTACTTCGGCTACTACACCCCCTACTGGGCCCTCTACCCCGCCCTCGTCGAGCCGCGCATGCGCGGGCGCGCCGTCGGCCTGCAGGGAACCTGGCGCGGGCTCGGCCTCGCGGCCGCGCTCGTCGGCGGCGGCATCCTGATCGCGCTCTGGCGTCCGCTCCCGTTCATCGTCGCGGCGATCGCGCTGACGGCGGTGACGCTCGCCTTCGCCCGGCTCGTCGAGCGCTCGGGCAGGCGAGCGGGCGTCTCGCGCCAGCCCGGGCCGACCGTCGCCATCCCCACCTTGTCGCTCCTGCGGCGCCACCCGGAGATCCGCGCGCTGCTGATCGCAAACTCGCTCTGGGAGTTCGCCATCGCCGCGCTCAAGACCTTCGTCGTCCTCTTTTTCACGATCGGGCTCGGGCGCTCGTTCGCCGGCACGTCCGCCGTGCTCGCCCTCGTCGCCGCCGCTGCCCTCGTCGCAGCTCCGGTGAGCGGCCTGGCTGCCGACCGCTTCGGCCACCAGCGCGTTGTCAACGTGGCCCTGTGGATCTTCGGGCTCGGGCTGCTGCTGCCGCTGGTGAGCCTGTCGGGCTGGGTCGTCGCGCTCGTACCGCTCGTCGCGTTCGCGGCGGTCGTCGTCATGACGCTGCCCTACTCGCTGCTGATGCGTCTGATGCCGCCAGGGCGCCATGGAGCGGCCGCGGGCCTCTATGGCTTCAGTCATGGCCTTGGCACCCTGCTCGGTCCCCTGATAGCGGGAGTGGCGATCGAACTGTCCGCGCCGGTGCTGACCTCGACGCGTGGCTACGCCGCGGTCTTCGCCGTGAGCGCGGCCGCGATATTCGCGAGCCTCCTTTTCCTGCGCCGCGCCCGGGACATCGAGCACTGAGCGGGACGCGCAGCAGACGACGCACCGGACGATGTTCAGCGATGGCCACGGAGGGCGATCTGCCCGACCGTCCACGGTGAGGCCTAAAGGTCCGAAGCCGCCGTACCGATGCAGAGTCCGGATGCCCTCTGCCCACCGTCCATCGGGTCGGTGCGTCCCGCCGGGCGCACCGCGAGGCCGCGCTACGCAGCCGTCCACGATCGCCCGCGTCCGCGGTGCGGCGCTGGTTCTCGTCCTCGCGCTGGTCCTCGTCGCCGTCCCCTCCGCCGCCGCAGCCCGGGTCACTGCGGAGCGCCCGGTGGAAGCGGAGCCCTCGAAGCTGAAGCTCGATACCCCTGTGGGCGACGTCGAGGTCGACGAAGACGACGTCAAGGTCGATGTGGACGACCAGGAGGTGAAGGTCGACCTGCCCAAGGTCGAAGTCGACGACGAGGGCGTGGAGATCGACCTACCGAGAGCAAGGGTCGGCGACGATGTCGATCTCGACCTGCCCAGCGTCGGTACGAGGCCCGGCTCGAACGAGGGCTCCATCCCGATCGAGGGCTCGCTCCCGATCGAGGGCGACCGGGCGGCCGGATCGAACGCCGTGCTCGGCGAGAGCGAGGGCTCGGACTCGGCGCGAAGCGGCCGCGACGAGACAGAGGACGAAGCGCGCGAGCGGCGTCTCCGCGGGGCGACGCCGCACGCGCAGACCTGCTCGGTCGGGCTCGCCTGCTGGGACCACTCGGAGGACCTGCAGTCACTCATGGAACGGGCCGATCGCGCGCTCTACGACTCCAAGGAGGGCGGGCGCGACCGCGTCAGCAACGCGGTCGCAGTCCACCCCGCAGGCGCCCGGCCCAGCGAGCAGATCCCCACCCCTGAGGCAGGCGTCAACGGCGACGCCCCCTGGGCGACGTCGCCCACCCGGACGCTGTAGTCTGCTCTGCCTACATAGCGGCGGTCGCGAGGAAGCCGGTGGGAGTCCGGCGTGGTCGCGCCACTGTGACCGGGAGAGCGAACCCCTCGTAGGACCACGAGGACCTCCGCTGGAGGGAGTCCTTGGAAGGTGGGGCTAGCGAAGATCCGGAAGCCAGGAGACTCGCCCGCCGCGAACCCCGACCGGGACGCGCAATCCTGAGGAGGCATGCATGAACGATCCTGCGGCCGTACGGCCGATCCCGCTCCGGAGCCTCGCTCCATGGTCCGTCGTGGCGCTGGTGCTGCTGCTTGTGCTCTGGCTCACCGGCTTCGACCAGGGGGCGATCTCCCAGGCGGGCTCGCTGCTGCACGACGTCATGCACGACGGCCGCCACGCGCTCGGCGTGCCCTGTCACTGACGCCGAGCGCGAACGGTGATCCGCACCCTGGTCGTGCGCGGCCTCGCGACGGGCGCGCTGGCGGGAATCCTGGCCGGCATCGTGGCCTATCTGCTGGCTGAGCCGACCATCCAGCGCGCAATCGAGCTCGAGGTGAGCCGCATGGGACCGGCGGAGCTCACCGCCGTGGGCCGCGGCGGCCAGCGCGCGGGGGTGTTCCTCGCCACGGGCCTCTACGGCCTGGCGGCGGGAGGGCTGTTCGCGCTGGTCTTCGCAGCGGTACGCGGCCGCCTCGGCGATCGCGGCGACGGCGTGACCGCGCTCGGCCTGGCGGCCGTGCTGTTCGTTGCGGTCGTCGTCGTGCCGTTCCTCAAGTACCCGCCAAACCCGCCCGGAGTCGGTAACCCGGCGGCGATTCAGGAGCGCACGCTGCTCTTCCTCACGACGGTCGTGGCATCGCTGCTGCTGCTGCTCGCCGCCTGGCGCGTCGCCCGGCTGCTGCCCTCCTCGGCGGGCTCCGTCGTGCGCGTAATGGTCGGATGCGCCGCGTTCGCCGCGACCGTGAGCGTCGTACTGCTGGTTCTGCCCAGGGTCGACGACGCCTCCGCCTTCCCGACCAAGCTGCTGTGGGAGTTCCGCGCCGCGACCTTCGCCACGCAGCTCGCCTTCTGGTCACTGCTCGGGTTGGGCTTCGCGGGCCTGTGCCGGCGCCTGCCGCTCCAGGCCGGAGACGCTCGTTGACGACGCTCGTCTCGATGAGCGCGCCGGCGGCTGGGCTCCTGCGGACGCCGCCGCCCAGCGCCGGCGTCCTGCTCGCCGGCTACGCGGCCGATGTGCTGCTTGGCGACCCTCGCCGGCTCCATCCGGTCGCCGGCTTCGGTGCGCTCGCGCTCGCGCTCGAGCGGCGGCTATGGAGCCCTCGCCGCAGCGCCGGGGCGCTCTACGCGGGGATGCTCATCCTCGGGGCTGCGCTGCTCGCCCGTCTCGCCGAACGTGCCCTCGGCGAGCGAACCCGGCTGCGCCACGGGCTCGCCGTGCTCACCCTATGGACCTCGCTCGGGGGGCGCTCACTGGGCCGCGAGGGCAGGGAGCTCGCCACCCTGCTCGAGCGGGGAGAGCTCGAATTCTCGCGCGCACGCGTGCGCGCGCTCGTCGGCCGCGATCGCGCCGAGCTCGACGAAGCCGGCGTCTGCCGCGCCGCGATCGAGTCGATCGCCGAGAACACCGCCGACGCGCTGGTCGCGCCGCTCGTGTGGGGCGCCATCGCCGGCTCGGCCGGACCTGTCGCCTACCGCGCCGCGAACACGCTCGATGCGATCGTCGGACATCGCTCGCCGCGCCACGAGCGCTTCGGCTGGGCGGCCGCGCGGCTCGACGACATCCTCACCTGGCCGGCCGCACGGCTCGGTGCGCTGCTCGCGGTCGCGCTGGCGCCGGCGGCGGGCGGGCAGATCGACGCTGCCTGGCGCGCCCTGCGCCGCGACGGCCGGCTCCACCCGAGTCCGAACGCCGGGCCGCTCGAGGCGGCCTTCGCCGGCGCCCTCGGCGTCCGTCTCGGGGGTCGGAGCTCCTACGGCGGCCGGGTCGAGGATCGACCCTCGCTCGGCGACGGGCGCGACCCGCAGGCGGCCGACATCCTGCGCGCGGCACGCCTATCCGCGTTCGTCGGCCTAGCCGGCGCGCTTGTGAGCGCGCTGCTGGCGCGCACGCTGAGTGCGCGGCTCTGGCCTCGGGCGGCGCCATGGGCGGGCGCCCAGTGAGCGGCGCGCTGCTCGTCGCGGGCACCTCCTCGGACGCCGGCAAGAGCGTCGTCAGCGCCGGCATCTGCCGTGCACTGGCGCGGCGGGGGCTGCGCGTCGCGCCCTTCAAAGCCCAGAACATGGCGCTGAACTCCGGCGTGACCGCCGACGGCACCGAGATCGGGCGCGCCCAGCTGGCGCAGGCAGCAGCAGCCGGGGTCGAGCCCGAGCCGGACATGAATCCGATCCTGATCAAGCCCTCGGGTGAGCGCCACAGCCAGGTGCTCGTCATGGGGCGCCCGCTCACGACGACCGGTGCGCGGGGCTACCAGGCGCTCAAGGCAGAGCTGCGCCCCGCGGTGCTCGACGCGCTGGCACGGCTGCGCGAGCGCTTCGATGTCGTCGTCTGCGAGGGAGCCGGCAGTCCGGCCGAGATCAACCTGCGCCGCGACGACCTCGCCAACATGGGCCTCGCCCGCGCGGCCGAGCTGCCGGTGCTGCTCGTCGGCGACATCGACCGCGGCGGCGTCTTCGCCAGTCTCTTCGGCTCGCTCGCGCTGCTCGACGCGGACGACCAGCGACTGGTCGCCGGCTTCCTGATGAACAAGTTCCGGGGCGACCCGGCGATCCTCGCGCCCGGGCTCGACTCACTCGAGCAGCTCACCGGGCGCCCGACGCTCGGCGTCCTACCCTTCGAGCGCGGCCTGTGGCTCGACGTCGAGGACTCGCTCGCGCTCGAGGGCCCGCGCGACGGACCCGAGCCGCCACTCGGAACTGACGCGCTCGAGGTGGCCGTCGTGCGGCTGCGCTGGATGAGCAACTTCACCGACTTCGACGCGCTCGCCGCCGAGCCGGGCGTGAGCGTGCGCTTCACGCAGTCGAGCGCCGATGTGCGCAGCGCGGACCTCGTCGTGCTGCCCGGCACCAAGGCCACGGTCGAGGACCTCGCGTGGCTGCGGGAGCGCCGACTCGACGTGGCGCTCAGCGAACGGGTGCGAGCGGGCGACCCGCTACTCGCGATCTGCGGCGGCTACCAGATGCTCGGCCGCCGCATCCGCGACCAGGTCGAGAGCGGAGCCGGCGAGGTGGCCGGTCTCGACCTGCTGCCCGTCGAGACCGACTTCGCGCCCGAGAAGGTGATCGCCCGTCGCACGGGAACCGCGCCCACGCTCGGCGGTGCCGCGGTGAGCGGCTACGAGCTGCGCCACGGTCATCCCCGCCGCGACGGCGCCGAGCCTCTGCTCGCCACCGCCGAGGGCGAGGAGGGCGTGCGCAGCGGCAGCGTGCTCGCCACCTCGCTGCACGGCGTGCTCGAGTGCGACGGGTTCCGCCGCGCGCTGCTCGCATCGGTGGCCGCCGCACGCGGGCTCGACTTCCAGGCGGGCGCGGTGCCTTTCGAGCACGTCCGCGAACGGCGCCTCGACGCGCTCGGCGATCTCGTCGAGGCCAATGTCGACATGGACGCTCTGCTCGCCCTGATCAATGATGGGCCCCCCGAGGGCCTCCCCCAGCTGCAGCCCGGAGCGCCCGCGTGCTCGTACTCCTGACGACGGCCGACACCGAGATCCTCGCGGCGGCACGCGCGGTCGAGCGCCTGCCCGAGGGATTTCCGGTCGTGCGCTGTGCGAACCCCGCGCTCGCCTCGCAGCCGGGGCCGCTGCTGGACGATCTGCTGCCGGGCGCTCGAGTTGTCGTGATCCGGCTGCTCGGCGGCAGGCGCGCATGGCCGGAGGGTCTCGACGAACTGCGCGCACGCTGCGCGCGGGATGGAGTCCCACTGATCGCGCTCGGCGGCGAGGCCGAGCCGGAGGCCGAGCTCGCCGCCGCGTCGACCGCGCCCGCCGGCCTCGTCGC
>JBBSNQ010000046.1:0-9227 GCA_038232575.1 Solirubrobacterales bacterium
CACGCCGGCGCGCCTTGATCGTAACCCTGCTCAGCGACTACGGGACCGAGGACGAGTTCGTGGGCGTCTGCCACGGGGTGATCCGCACGATCTGCCCGGGCGTCGAGATCGTCGATGTAACGCACGGCATCCCCCGCCACCAGGTTCGCCACGGCGCGATCGTGCTCCGCAACGCGATCCCCTACCTGCCGACGGGCGTGCACGTGGCCGTGGTCGACCCGCAGGGCGGAACCGAGCGGCGCGCGGTGGCGGTGCGCTGCGAGGACGGGCAGCTGCTCGTCGGTCCCGACAACGGCTTGCTCTGGCCCGCGGCCGAGCGCTGCGGCGGACCGGTCGAGGCCGTGGACATCGTGCGCTCGCCACATCGCCTGGAGCCGGTCTCGCCCACGTTCCACGGACGCGACATTTTCGCGCCGGTAGCTGCGCGGCTCGCGCAGGGAGCGGAGCTCGGCGACGCCGGCGAGGAGGTGGACGTCGACGAGCTCGTGCGCCTCGAGCTGCCGGTCGCCCGCGTCGAGGACGGCGCCGTCATCGCTCACGTGCTGCTGATCGACGGCTTCGGCAATGCGAGCCTCGACATCACCCACGAGGAGGTCGCCGGCACCGGGCTGACGCTCGGACGGCAACTCGAGGTGGTGGCCCGGGGCGAGCGGCGGGCGGCGATCCGCGTGCAGACCTTCGCCGACGTGGCGGTCGGCGAGACGCTGCTCTACGAGAACCCGCAGGGCACGCTCGCACTCGCCATGAACCGCGGCGAGCTGGCCGTGGAGATGGACCTCACCGAGGACGCCGAGGTGCGGCTCGAGCCGCGATGATCGGCTCGCCGCACGTCCATTTCCGGCGGATCGACTCCACCAACGAGCGCGCCCGCGCGCTGGCGTCCGCCGGAGCCCCGCACGGGACGCTCGTCACCGCGGACGAGCAGACCGCGGGGCACGGCCGCCACGGCCGTCCGTGGCTCGCGCGGCCCGGCAGAGCGCTGCTTGCGTCATTCGTCATCCGCGGGCTGACCGAGGCGGAGGCCCTGCTGCCTCTATGCGCCGGGCTCGCCGTCTGCGAGGCGAGCGAGGCACTGGCGCCGGTCAGCTGCGCGCTCAAGTGGCCGAACGACGTGTGGATCGAGCGGCGCAAGGCCGCGGGCATCCTCGTCGAAGGCCGGCCGGCGCAGGGCTGGGCGGTGATCGGGATCGGGTTGAACGTGAGCACGGCCGCCGACGAGCTTCCGCATGAGCTCCGCGAGACGGCGACCTCGCTGCTGATCGCCTCCGACGAGCGCGTCACGGTCGGCGCAGCGCGGGCGGCGCTTGCGAGCACGCTCGCCGCGCGGCTGGCGGACCCGCCGGAGGAAACACTGGCGCGCTGGCGGGCACGTGACGCGCTGCTCGGCGGGCAGGTGCGCTGGGAGGGCGGCGAGGGCCGCGCGGCCGGCATCTCCGACACCGGATCGCTGCTCGTCGATGGCGCCACGGGTCGCTTGGAGCTCGATGCGGGCGAGGTCCACCTGCGCTAGTGAGTCGCGCACGCCAGTGCGACTGCGGCGCGACGGCGGGGCTGCGGCGCGAGGGTGGCGCTACGCCGCGGCGGTGGGGCTACGCTGCAACGCGCAACGGTGGGGCTACGCCGCGGCGGGCGGGGCGTCCTGCTGCGAGCGCGTGCCGTCGCCGCGCGAGCTGCGGCGCGGCTTCTTGCGCCGGCCGCCGCGCCGCCGGCGGCCCTTCGGGAAGTTGCGCAGCAGCTCCCGCGCGAGCGCGGAGGGCTTGCGCGCCAAGCGGGTGCGCGCCCCCCTGAGCACCTCCTCGGCCTCCGGCGTGTGGCCGATCGCCGCCGCCAGCAGCGCCGCGGCCAGGCGCCGATCCTGCTTGCGTGCGGCCTCCACGAGCCGCCGTGCGTTGCGTCCGTGCGCGCCGCCCGCGGAGTTGACGAGCAGGCCGAGCAGGCGCTTGGTCTCCGGCCAGCGCTGCACTGAGTACTCCTCATGCAGGTCGCGCGTGTAGCCGGCCAGACGCCAGAGCCAGGCGCTCGCCTGGTCGCGGCGGCCGATCGAGCGCTCCGCGAGCGCCTGCAGCAGCGCCTTCGATCCCTCCTTGCGCTCCTCGCGCGACCAGCCGCCGACGAGGTCGACCGCCTCGTCGAACGCCTCCGCATCCTGCTCGGCCGCGATCCCCTGGAGTGCGCGCAGCCGCAGCTGCGGGTTGCGGTTGCGCTGCACGCAGGTGAGCAGGAAGCGCCGCCGCAGCTCGGTGGTCTGGTCGAACTGGAGCATCGCCTTCGCCCGGCGCCAGTTGTTCGACGCCGCTCTCGCGCCCGCGAGCGCGGCCCATACGTGCTGCTCGCTCCAGGTCAGGTTCTCGACCGCGATCCGCCACAGCTCGCGCTCGAAGATCGCCGCCCTGCGATCTGGATCGGCCGAGACCGGGAGCACCCGGCGCTCGACGCGGACCCGCCTGCCACGGCCGCGGCGCACCGGCCCGACGACGATCGCTCCGCCGCGGTAGACGTCGCGGTCGAGCAGAGAGTGGAGCGTCACGACCGGATCGTCGTGCGTCATGCCCGGGTGTACGAAGTCGACAACGATCCCGGACTCTTTGCCCGGGTTGCGACGCGTCACGCGGCCGACCCGCTGCTGGTAAATGCGTCGCGACGCGGTGGGCGCGAGGTGCATGCAGACCGTCGCGCGCGGAGAGTTCCAACCCTCGGCCAGCAGCTGGGCGTTGACGAGGACGTCGATCTCGCCGCGCTCGTAGGCGGCGAGGATCCGTGTCAGCTCGCGCTTCGGCGTCTCGCCGGACACCGCCTTTGCCTTCATACCGGCGTCGACGAACGCGCGCGCGACGTTGTGGGCGTGCTGGACGCCCGCCGAGTAGACGACGCCGGGCAGATCCTTGAAGCGGACGCGGTAGAGATCCGCGACCGCGGCGTTGAAGGGACCCTGGTCGAGCAGCGCCGCGAGCTCCTCGAGGTCGAAGTCCTGGTCGACCTCGCCCTTGCGCAGCGGCACCTTGGCGATCGTGCGCACGCCGATGCCCGGCGGGATCCGGATGCAGCGCAGCGGCGCGATCACGCCGCGGCGCGCCGCCTGGGCGAGATCGAAGCGCGAGGTCTGCGTCGGGAAGAGGTCGGTCACATGACGCGCGATCAGTGCGCCGGTGGCGGTCATCCCGATGAATGTCGGCCCCTGCCAGCGCCGGATCGCCGCGCTCGTCTTCTCGCCGAGCGCGGTGTGCGCCTCGTCGCAGATGACGATCGCGTAGGCGTCGGAGATCCGGCCCTCGTTGCGCACGAACCACTGGTAGGTCTCGACCGTGACCGGCCCGCGCGCGGGGATGTTGCCGTTGCCGCTGCCGCGCAGCAGCGCCGGGCTGATCCGGTCGCGGTAGCCGCGGTCGAGCAGCTCGCCGTGGAACTGGTCGACCAGGTTGCGGCGGTGGGTGAGGATCAACACCCCGCCCGTGCGCGAGGCCTCTACGAAGCCGAGTGCGGCAACCGTCTTGCCGGCGCCCGTGGCGTGCTCGAACCAGAAGCGGCGGACGGCGCCGGGGTCGTCGTCGAGCACGGCCGCGGGCTCTTCGTCCTGCTCTTCCTCCCAGTCGCCCTCGTCGGTCTCGTCCCCCCAGTCCTCCTGCTCGGCTCCCCAGTCGTCTGACCCGTGAGCCGCCAGCTCGTCCGCCTCGTCATCGTCCTCGAGATCGCCGTCGGCGTCCGTCTCGTCCGCGTGGTCTTCGGCCTTGTCGGCGTCCTCGTACTCGTAGTCGTCGTCCGAGTCATCGGAGCCGATGTCCTCGTCGTCCTCGAGATCCTCTGCCTTCCGGGAATCCGCGTCGGCGATTCCCTCCGCGCTCGATCCGTTCGTGGCGGCATGCGACGCCTCGCCGCCCGGTGGCGACGCTCCGTTGCTGCTCCCGGACTGGGCCTCTGCCAGCAGCGCGATCAGGGTGCCGGAGAGAGCATCGACCTGATGGGCGGAGAGCGTGCTGCCGTCCACGAGCGATGGCTCCTCCTGGCTCATGAGCCGCTCGAGCCCGAGCATCAGCGAGTACCGCCGCCGCCAGGCGACGGACGGCTGTGAGTGACCCTCGTCGAGCTCGGTCAGCGCCGTATCGAGCGCCATCCGCCGCGGATTGCCCTCGGCGAGCGCGATTGCGGCGTCCTCGCCGTCGTGGACGAAGGGCTCGCGCGTGAAGGACTCGGCACGCTCGAGGTCGGCGCGCGAGACCGGCGGATGGGAGACGACGGAAGTGCTTTCAGCCATGCATGGCCTGTGGAGTGGAATGGACGCGACCACGGCCACCGCGGTTGAGATCGCGAGGTGGAAGCGGTACGCCCGAGAGCGCTGCCGGGCTGAAGCTCGCCCCCGACGGCGCGGTGCCGAGCCGAAAGATGGCCCAACCAACACCTATTAAAGCACCAACGAGCCACCGTGCACACCATGCTCGTGCTCCTGGGCGCGGCGCTGCAGGACGCTCGGGCGCCAGTTCGCGCTTGCTCGCCGCCCCCCGGCGGCCAGCCGGCGGATGTCTGCCAACATCTGGGCGGATGCGCTTTCGAACGATGCTCCTCGCAGCCTGCATCGGACTGGCGGGCTGCGGCTCGGCTCCGGAGCAGGGTGCGCCGGCCGCGCAGATGTCCCAGGGGCCTTCGGCGGCGCAGCAGTCGCTGGATGACGCGCCGCCGGAGCTGGCCAAGCTCTACGGACAGGGGAACGAGCTGCTGGGCGGAGGCGCGAGCGCCTTCGAGGCACGCCTCGACGAGCTCAAGGGGCATCCGGTCGTGGTCAACAAGTGGGCGTCCTGGTGTCCGCCCTGCAGGGCCGAGCTGCCGATGTTCCGCTCTCAGGCGGCCAAGCACGCGAGCGAGATCGCCTTCATCGGTGTCAACTCGCAGGATGGTGAGTCGGACGCGCGGGCGTTCCTCGAGCGCGCGCCGATCGGCTTTCCGAGCTACGAGGACCCAGACCTGAAGGTCGCGCAGGTCTTCAAGGGAGTGGCCACGTTTCCCACGACCGCCTTCTACGAAGCAGACGGCAAGCTCGCCTACGTGAAGCAGGGGGCCTACGCGACGGAGGCCAAGCTCGCGGAGGACATCGAGCGGTACGCGCGCTAGCGCGCTCGCGAAGCCGGCGCGAGCGGACATCCAGGTGCCCGAGCTCAGGATCGACCCACTCTCCGGCCTGCGCACAATCGTCGCGGGCGACCGTGCCGGCCGTCCCGGCGGGGACTTTCGAGTGCAGCCCCATCCGGAGATCGACGCCGCGACCGACCCGTTCTGCGCCGGCAACGAGCACCTCACCCCGCCGGAGCTCTACTCGCGTCCTTCAGTCGATGGCGGAGGCTGGAGCGTGCGCGTGGTCCCGAACCTCTACCCCGCGCTCGCGGCGCCGGAGACCGGGCCGCCGGGACCGGACGGCCCAGGGTCGGCGGGGTCTGGCAGCTCTCGCCCCGGCCGCCTCGGTTCCACCTCACCCGGTACCGATCCGCTCGCGGCGAGCCACGGCGAGGCCGACCTATTCGCCGCCCGCCCGGCGATCGGCGCCCACGAGGTGATCGTGAACGCGCCCGATGCGGTGCCCTCGCTCGGTCTGCTCGAGCCCGATCAGGTGATCGCCGCGATGGACGTCTGGCGCGCGCGCATGCGCGAGCACGCTGGGGCCTCCTACGTGCACGTGATCGTCAACGAGGGGCGCGAGGCCGGCGCGTCGCTCCCGCACACGCACGCGCAGCTGTACGCGCTCGACTTCGTGCCCGCGGCGATCGCGCGCGAGCGCGAGCGCTTCACGGCCTACGGCGATCGCACCCAGGGGCGCAACCTGCTCGAGGATCTGCTTCAGGAAGAGGTACGCAGGAGCGAGCGGATCGTGGCGATCGACGAGGAGGCCGTGGCGCTCTGCCCGTTTGCCTCGCGCGTCCCGTTCCAGCTCCAGATCGTGCCGCGGCGGCCGCGCGCGAGCTTCGCCGAGGACGGCCCGTTGGGGGGCCGGATGCTCCACGAGGTGCTTCGCCGGCTGGCGCGTGCCCTGGACGGCACGCTGCCGCCGCTCAACCTCTGGGTCCGCAGCGCACCCGCGGGCGCCGAGCGCTTCTGCTGGCGGATCGACCTGCTGCCCCGGCTCACCAATCTCGCGGGCCTCGAGATGGGTGCGGGCGTGCATCTCAACGTCCTCGCCCCTGAGCGCGCCGCCCTGCTCCTGCGCGAGGCCGCGGCCGTGGAGCGTGAGCAAGGCCCGAGGTGATCTGGCTCGCGGTCGTGATCGTGGCGGCCGCGATGGCGGGGGTGTGGATGGAGCGGCGGGTGGGCGCGTCTGCCGAACTGCTCTCGCGGCGCCTGATGACGTTCCTGCTCTGGGGAGTGCTGCCGCCGGTGGCCTTCTTCAACATCGCGGTGCTCGACTTCACGCCGCGCGTGGGCGCGGGCATCGCCTTCGCCTACGTGGCCGTCGCAACCACGCTTGCCCTCGCCTTCGTGCTTGGCACCTACGTCCTGCGGCTCGAGCGACCGAGCGTGGGCGCGCTGATGCTGGTCGCGGGGTTCGCCAACACCGGCTTTCTCGGCCTGCCGCTCGTCGCTGCGCTGCTCGGCTTCGACGAGCTGCCGAACGCGGTCGCCTACGACCTGCTCGTCTCGGCGATGACGCTCGCGACCGTGGGCTTCTCGATCGGCGCCGCCTTCGGGACCGTCGCCGACCGCGTGCGCGACCGCGCGCTTGCGTTCTTCGCGCGGAACCCCCCTCTCTACGCCACGATCGCCGGCCTGCTCGCGCCAACTGCGCTCGCGCCGAACTGGGCAGTCGACGGATCGCGGCTGCTCGTGCTCGCTGTGGTCCCGATCGGCTTCTTCAGCGTCGGAGTGACGCTCGCGCACGAGGCGGGCCCGCGCGGCGCGCGCCTGCCGGCCGCGCTCCGCCCCGCCGTCGCGGGGGCCGTTGCCCTCAAGCTGCTCGTCGCGCCGGCGATCGTGCTCGGCCTCGGCTGGGCGTTCGTCCCGGTGCCCGGCGCGTACGTCGTGCAGGCAGCGATGGCCAGCGGCGTCAACACGATCGTGATCGCCAGCACGTACGGCCTCGACCGCGCGCTCGTCGCCGCGGTCATCGCTTGGACGACGGCGATCGTGCTGGCAGCCGGCTTGGCCGCCTCGCTGCTCTGAGCGGCGGCGGGCGCGAGTGCCAGGGGGCTCGTGTAGCTTGCCTGAGGCATGCCCCCCGTGGAGCGATCGATTCCGCGCTTCGTCGCCGAGCACCCGCAGGAATCGCTGCCCTACGGCCGCTGGTCCGAAGCGCTCGCCGAGCACTTTCTCGAGGCCTGCCGGGGCATCGAGGCAGACGAGGAGCTCGGCGAGCCGGCGGAGGTGACGTGGTTTCCCGACCGCTCCTACGCAGGGCGCACGTACGTGCCCGCAAGCGCACCGACCTCGAACGGCTACGAGCTCTTCGGCTTCGTCTCCTACGAGCGCGAGCACGAGGGGGCGGAGGCAGGCGCGTTCGAGGCTCGCGCCGACTACACGGACGAGACCGCCGAGGCCCATCCGGAGTGGAAGCTCGACCTCTCCGACGAGGTGCTCGCGCCCTGGCGCGGCCCCGAGGGCCGGCGCGGCGAGGTCACCCTGGTGTGGGGGGTGGCGCTCGTGGCCAACGGCGCCGTTGCGACTGCGGAGCTCGGACCGACCTCGACCGACCAGTGCGTGCTCGTCGACGACCGGTTCACGCTCGTCTCGCTCGACAACTACACCGGCGACCTGCTCGAGGTCAAGCTGTGGGGGGCGGGCGGACGCGAGCTCGCGAGCGAGCCGCTGTACGAGGAGTGAGGCCACCGCGCGGCGGCTATCGTCCGAGCGGGCCCCGATAGCTCAGCTGGATAGAGCGACTCCCTCCTAAGGAGTAGGCCCCAGGTTCGAATCCTGGTCGGGGCGTGGCCGGTGTGGGCTCAGCGATCCGGACGCTCGGGGTAGACGTCGTCGATGGTGGTGAGCGCCCTGTAGGGGGCCTGGGCTGTGATCGCCTCGCCGCCTCCTGCGAGGCGATCGAGGACCGCAACGACGCCGACGACCGTGAGGCCCTGCTCGCGCACGCGCTCCACGGCCGCGAGTGTCGAGCCACCCGTGGTCACGACGTCCTCGACGACGAGGCAGGCCTCCCCCGGCTCGAGCGGCGGCCCCTCGATCGAGCGCGCGAGTCCGTGCGCCTTGCGCTCCTTGCGCACGAAGAACGCCTTGACCTGCGCCCCGGCTGCGAGCGCGGCGCAGGCGATCGGGTCGGCGCCCATCGTCATGCCGCCGACCGCGCTCGCGCCCGATGCACGCGCCTCCTCCGCGACGAGCTTGCCGGCGGCCATGAACCCCGCCGGCCGGAGCAGCGCACGTTTGGCGTCGACGTAGTAGTCGGCGGTGCGCCCGCTCGTGAGCGTGACCTGCTCGATCACGAGCGCGTGCTCGCGCAGCTCGGCGACGAGGCGCTCGCGCGCACTCATCCGGGCGCCGGGGCAACCGGGCTCGCCCGCCCGCCCGCGAGGCGGCTTGGCGAGAGGCGTGCGAGCGCGATGCAGCCGACGATCATCGCCGCGCCGAGCGGCACGGCGACGATCGCGCTTCCCGGCGGAGCGCTCGGCGCCACCGAGTAGGCGGTCGTGTTGACGAGTGCGTGCAGCGCGATCGCCGGAAATAGGGATCCGGTGCGCTCGTAGAGCAGGCAGAAGACGAGCCCGAGGAACATCAATGGAGGCACGGCCTTCACGCCGGTACCCGCATGCACGCCGCCGAACACGGCCGCGGTGATCAACGCCGCCCCCGCGACTCCCAGGCGCGAGCGCAGCGCGCCGTAGAAGAAGCCCCGGAAGAAGACCTCCTCGACGATCGGGGCGACGGTGATCACCAGCAGTCCGACGATCACCAGGGCGATCGGCCCCCTGTCGGCGCCGAGCTCGTCGAGCGTCGTTTGGTCGACGTTCCCGACCAGGAGGCCGTATAGGTACGAGAACGCCATGAAGCTTGCGATACCGAGCACGATCCATCCGAGCGCAGCCCAGAACGCGGTGCGCCGGAAGCCGAAGTGGCGCAGCCTCGGCCTGGCGGCCAGCGACGCGAAGAAGATCGCGCTTGCTAGCAGGACTGCGTCCTGGAAGAGGACGAGCACGTTCGTGAGCCAGACTGGCGAGGGCTCGATCGGGACCTGTGCAACACGTGCGACCACTCCGAGCAGGATCGCTCCGAGCAACGTCCCGCCGAGCGCCAGCGCAAAGCCG
>JBBSNQ010000047.1:0-9114 GCA_038232575.1 Solirubrobacterales bacterium
AGGCCTCCTGGTGGGGCGGTCGCGGCGTCGGCACGGTCCCACACGGGCTGATCGCCGCCTACGGCGGAGACACCGTGGCGGCGGCCGAGCGCTTCGCCGAGCGTTTCGCCGGCGAGATGAACGTGACCGTGCTGGTCGACTTCGAGAACGACTCCGTGCGCACCGCGCTCGAGGTGGCCGACGCGCTCGGCGACGCGCTCTGGGCGGTGCGGCTCGACACCTCGGGCGCGCTGGTCGACCGCGCCCTGTGGGCTGAGATGGGGGACTTCGACCCCGCGGGCGTCAACCCGCGGCTTGTGGAGCGCGTGCGCGAGGCCCTCGACGCCGCCGGCCACGAGCGCGTGCGGATCGTCGCCTCCGGCGGCTTCGACGCCGCGCGCATCCGCGAGTTCGAGGCGCTCGGGGCACCTGTCGACGCCTACGGCGTCGGCTCGTCGCTCGTCAGCGGCCAGAACGACTTCACCGCCGACGTCGTGCGGGTGGACGGCCGCCACTGCGCCAAGGTCGGGCGCGCTTTTCGGCCGAACGACCGGCTCCAGCCGGTCGCTTGAGGGCAGCTCGAGGGAGCGGCTGTCTTCGGCCTGCGCGACGGGACCCTGCTTGCCGTCAACGGCACGGACCTGGTCGCCGCCGACTCGCGGTTGACGCTCGTGCCGGCGCTGCGCCGGCACGCCGAGGGCGGGGGGCTCGACGCGGCGACCTTCGACGGCCGCGTGGGCGAGCTCCCGCGCGCTGCCATGGCGCGCGGCTACTTCGACCTGGCCGCGTCGCTCGTCGACGAGCTGCTGCCCGATTCGAGGGCGATGCGCAGCAAGCTGCGCTGGCTCGCCTCGCTGCAGAGCGTGGGCGCGGCGCTCTCGGTCAGCGATCAGGGAATCGCGCTCTCGAGCGCGATCGTGACCGACCCGGCCGGCCTCACCGAGGCTGACCTGCCGCTCGCCGCGGGGCCCGAGTCGCCGCCGATCTCAAGGCGGCCGAACGCGCTCGTCTCGGCGCTGCGCGAGCCGGCACAGCTCGCGCGCTTTGGGCTCCGTTTGGCCCGCGCCTACGACGAGGACGGTGAGCTGGGAAGCACTCTGCGCCAGCTGGAGACGACGCTTCGTAGCGACCTCGAGCGGGACCTGATCAACCAGTTCGCGGGCAACGGGCTCGCCGTCGACGCGCTCGGCCGCGAGGACTTCGCCGCACGCGCGGAGGTGCGCAACCCGAGCGCGCTCGCACAGGTGCTCGCCCGCGTCGCCCGGCGCTTGCCGGCGCTGGCCAGGACGCTCGACCTCGGGCGCGTGCGCATGGAGCGGCTCGATGGGGAGCGCAGCCTGTACCGCCTGTCCGAGGGGCGCCGGCGGGGCGACTCCGTCGTCCTCGGCGTAGCGCGCAACCTTTTCGTGGTGGGCTCGACCGCTCGCCGCGCGCGGCGGATCGCCTCCGAGCCGGCCGCGCCGCTGCCCGGCGTCGAGGGCGCGGGAGTGCTGTTTGCGAACGGTCGGGCGCTTGCGGACCTGCTCGGCGTGGATCCCTCGGAGGCCGCGACCGTCGGCAACCTCTCGGGTGCGGCCGAGGCGAGCACCGAGCGGCTGCGCATGCGAGTCACGCTCGGCGCCAGGTAGGCCCGCGCCGGACTCCGGCAAGGCGGCACCCGGTCCGGCTCCGGCGGCGCTCAGGCTCCGCCCCCGAGCCGCCGATAGGGAGAGGGATGGCCGCCCTAGCCGCGTTGCTCTCGCCTGCCGCGATCCCCTCGCCGGCCGCGTTCTTCCCCGCGCATTCACCCGCAGCCCTCGCCGGCGGCCTGGTACCGCTGGCGCTCAACCTCAACGACATCGAGAACTGGGCGCTGACCTGGCTGCCGATCATCTTCATGGGCCTGATCGCGCTCGCGATCGGGATGACGCTGCGCTACATGCCGCGCACCAAGCCGCAGGAGATCAAGCCGAACGCGGCCGAGTCGATCCGCTGGGGGGACGTCGCCGGCGCCGACGAGGCAAAGCACGAGCTGCGCGAGGTCGTCGAGTTCATGCGCCATCCGAAGCAGTTCCAGAAGCTCGGTGCGAAGGTGCCGAAGGGGATCCTGCTGCACGGGCCGCCGGGAACCGGCAAGACGCTGCTCGCCAAGGCGGTGGCGCACGAGTCGAACGCCAAGTTCTTCGCCCAGTCGGCCTCGTCGTTCGTCGAGATGTTCGCGGGGCTCGGCGCGGCGCGCATTCGCCGTCTCTTCCGCGCCGCGCGCAAGCAGGCGCCCGCGATCATCTTCATCGACGAGCTAGACGCGGTCGGTGCGACCCGCGGCAAGGACATCTCGGGCGAGAAGGACCAGACGCTCAACCAGCTGCTCGTCGAGATGGACGGCTTCGCGGGCGGCGAGGACCTCGTCGTAATCGCGGCCTCCAACCTGCTCGAGAAGCTCGATCCCGCGCTGCTGCGCCCGGGGCGCTTCGACCGCCAGGTCTTCGTCTCCCCGCCCGACCTCGGCGGACGCAAGGAGATCCTCGGCGTCCACGTGCGCGGCAAGCCGCTCTCGGGCGTCGACCTCGAGCTGGTCGCGCGCCAGACGAGCGGCCTGAGCGGGGCCGACCTCGCGAACATCTGCAACGAGGCCGCAATCTTCGCCGGACGCGAGCGGCGCGAGTCGATCCAGATGGCGGACTTCGAGGCCGCGCTCGAGCGCGTCGTCGCGGGGATGCAGTCGCGGCGCGTGATCGGCCCGCACGAGAAGCGCATCGTCGCCTACCACGAGGCCGGCCACGCGCTGTGCTCGGAGCTGCTGCCGTCGGTCGAGAAGGTGCACAAGATCTCGATCATCCCGCGCGGGCGAGCGCTCGGCTACACGCTCAACCTGCCCGAGGAGGACCGCTACCTGAAGTCGAAGCAGGAGCTGATCGACTACGTGGTCGTGCTCCTCGGCGGCCGCGTGGCCGAGCACGTCGTCTTCGGCTCGATCACCACCGGTGCGGCCGACGATCTCAACAAGGTGCACGAGATCTCGCGCTCGATGATCTCGGAGTACGGCATGGGCACGCAGCTGGGCACGCGCCGGCTGCCGCCGGACGACTACTCGATCTCCGACGCGACGCGCAGGCTGCTCGACGACGAGCAGCAGCACATCGCCGACCTCGCCTATCGGCGCGCGCTTGCGCTGATCGTGGAGCGCCGCGAGACGCTGGACGAGCTTGCGCGCACGCTGCTCGAGAACGAGGTGCTCGAGCGGCCGGACATCGAGCGCATCATGGCCCTCGCGGAGGGCGCCCCGGCGAACGGCCACCTGCCACACGACGCCCGCCCGCCGGCGGAGGAGTCCCAACCGGCGGGGCGCCCGGGCGAGCGGGGTAGGGCGGCGGTGCTCGCAGCCGAGCGGCTCGACCCTTACGACCCAAGCGGGCAGGCCCACCGGAGCGGCACAGGCGAGCCGGCCCACCGGAGCGGCACAGGCGAGCAGGCCCGCCCCGACGCGAGCGAGCGCGGGGGCTAGACTCGGCGCCCGTGCTTGGGCGCATCGACCACGTGGGGATCGTCGTCGAGGATCTCAATGCCGGGATCGCCCTCTACCGCGACCAGCTCGAGATGTCCGAGCAGCATCGCGAGACCGTCGAGGCGTTCGGGGTCAAGGCGGTGCTGCTCGAGATCGGCGACGGGCACGTCGAGCTACTCGAGCCGCTTGAGCCCGACTCGGCTGTCGGGCGCTTCCTCGCCGAGCACGGGCCCGGGATGCACCACGTCGCCTACCAAACCGACGACATCGAGTCCGCGCTCGAGGCAGCGCAGTCCGCTGGGCTGCGCGCGATCGACGAGCAGCCGCGCACGGGGATCCGCGGCAGCAGGGTCGCGTTCCTGCACCCGAAGAGCACCGGCGGGGTCTTGACGGAGCTCGTGGAGCCGGCGCACTGATGGAGTCCTCGGACCGGCGGCGCCCGTCGCGCGTCGACATCGGCTTCAGCGGGGGCCAGATCCTCTCGCTGCGCCTCGAGCAGGAGGCCTACGACGGCCTCCATCAGGCGCTCGAGCGCGGCGATGCGCCGCGCTGGCACGACGTGGAGAGCCAGGACTCGCGCGTGGCGATCGACCTCGCCCAGGTCGTGTACGTCCGGCTCGAGGTCGAGCGCGAGCACGTCGGCTTCTGAGCAGTTCCCGCGCCGTTCCACGTCTCGCCGACCAGCCGCGCCGCGTGCCGCCGACCAGCGCCCTGCGCCCCGCTGACCTGGCCGCCCTGCGCGCCGCGGACAGCGCCGTGCTGAGGCTGCTGAGAACGCACGGTCACGGGCCGAGGGCCGAGCGGATCGTCCGCCTCTATTCGCATCTCGGTGAGCATGGGACGCTGTGGCTCGCACTCGCCGCGCTCGGCGCGCTGGCCGATCCGGCCGGCCGGCGGCGGTACGTCCGGGCGGGTCGCGTCGTACTTGCGACGAGCGTCGTCAACGCGATCGTGAAGCGCCTCGTGAGGCGCCGCCGCCCGGCGCTCGAGGATCTACCCGCGCTCTCGTTGACCCTTTCGACGCTCTCCTACCCCTCTGCGCACGCGGCGATGTCCTTCGCCGGGGCGAAGGCGCTCTCCGACGCGCTCGCGGAGAGCTCCCTGCGGAGTACGGGCGAGGAATCGCGTGCGCCGTTCACGAGCGCCGCGCTCCACGCCGCCGCCGCCGCGATGGCACTCAGCCGTCCCTACCTCGGCGTGCACTACCCCTCGGACGTGCTCGCCGGCGGCGCGCTCGGCGCCGCCCTCGCCCGGCTGATGCGTTGAAGATCGGCATCGTCGGGCTACCGAACGCCGGCAAGTCCTCCCTCTTCAACGCACTCACGCGCGCGGGTGCCCAGGCCGCGAACTACCCGTTCACGACCGTCGAGCCGAACGTCGCGGTCGTGCCCGTGCCCGACGAGCGCCTCGAGCGCCTGGCCGTAACCCTGCGCGCCGATCCGATCGTGCACGAGACGATCGCCTTCCACGACATCGCCGGTCTCGTGCGCGGCGCGCACGCGGGTGAGGGCCTCGGCAACCGCTTCCTCGCGAGCATCCGCGAGACCGACGCGATCCTGCACGTCGTCCGCGTCCACGAGGACTCCCAGGTCGTCCACCCAGAGGGAAGGGTCGATCCGCTCGCCGATGTCGACACGATCGAGACCGAGCTGCTCTACGCCGACCTCGAGCAGGCCGAGCGCAGGCTCGAGCGCGTCACGCGCGAGGCAAAGTCCGGCGCGGCGACGATGCTCGCCGAGCAGGCGTGGCTCGAGCAGCTGATCGAGGCCCTGCGCGCGGGGCGTCCCGCACGCGCGGTGCCGGCGCCGCGCGAGGCGCACGAGGCGATGGAGCGGCTGCGGCCGCTGAGCGCCAAGCCGGTGCTCTACGTCGCGAACATGGGGGAGGACGAGGATGCTGAGCCGCCGCAGGCGCTGGTCGCCCACGCGGACGAGGCCGGAGCCGGAGCGGTCGGCATCAGCGCACGGCTCGAGGCCGAGCTCGCGGAGCTCGACGACGCGGACGCCGCGGCGCTGCGCGGTGAGTTGGCAAGCGCCGAGTCGGGGCTCGAGCGAGTCGTCCGCAGCGCCTTCGAGCTGCTCGAGCTGATCTCGTTCTTCACCGCCGGCGAGGCCAAGGAGGCTCGCGCGCACGCAGTCGAGCGCGGCACGAGCGCGTGGCAGGCCGCCGGCAAGGTGCACTCGGACATCCAGCGCGGCTTCGTCCGCGCCGAGGTCGCGGCGTGCGAGGCGCTCATCGAGGCCGGGGGCTACGCGGGCGCGCGCGAGCGCGGGCTGCTAAGGCTGGAGGGGCGCGACTACGAGGTCCGCGACGGCGACGTACTGACGATCAGGTTCACGAGCTGACCCGCGCGCACGCCAGCATCCGCGAAGTGGCGGCTCGCGCGAGCGCCGGCTCAGCCGCGCTTGAAGTACGCCCACGTGCTCGGCAGGCCGAGCCGCGTGCGCAGCGTGGCCCCGGAGACGCGCACCGAGCCGCGCGAGCCATCGACGCGAGCGCTGCGGATCCGCGGAGAGCTGCCGCGCCTGAGCACCTTGATGCCGCGCAGGCGGCCCTTGACGATGCCTCGCAGCCGCGCCTGCATCTGGGCGGTCGTGAAGGACATGCGCCAGCGGTGGCGCGGCGACTCCGAGTCGAAGGGGTCGGGGACCGAGACGAGGTAGGCGCGCGGGCCGCCGCCAAAGACGTTCTGGACGCTCTCGGTCTGCCCACCCGAGGTCGAGAAGAAGAAGGTTTGGGCGACCCTGCCGCCTGAGCGCAGGACCTCGTCTGCGGTTCCGCGCACGGCTGCGTCGGTGCTCGGCCGCTCGCCGTTCACGCCGCGGTAGACCTGCGAGCGCGTGTCGGCGTGGTGGTCGAAGGCCCCGCGCCGGCGCGTGGCGAGCGCGTACGAGCGGGCGGCAACAGCCTGCGCCTGGAGCGCCGCAGCCGGCCAAGAGGGGGGCACCTCAGCGGGCACGACGCCGCGCAGGTAGTCCTCGAGCCCGACGACGTTGATGGCGAGAACGCGGCTCCCGCTCGCGCGCAGCTCGAGCGCGCCGCGATAGCTCCCTCCGGAGACGCCGTTCGTCGCCCTGCCGAGCAGGCGCACCGAGCCCTTGGAAGGCGAGACGGTCAGCGCGCCGCGCGAGCGCGCGACCACGCCGCCGCCGCCGCGCAGCTCGAGCGCGCCGCCGCTCGCGCGCACGCGGTAGCTGCGGCCCGCCGCAAGCCCCCGCCCGCCGGCGCTCGCGGCCCCGGAGAATGAGATGTCCCGGCCACTCGCGAGCAGGACGCGCACCCGCTGCCCGCCCGCCTTCGAGAGCTCGGTGCCGCGGTAGTAATGGGCGAGGATCTGCCGGTAGCTGCGGCCGTGCTTGGCAAAGCCGTAGGCGCCGTACTGGCTCATGCCGATGCCGTGGCCGAAGCCCGCTCCCCGCACGACGTAGCGCGGTGCGGCGTGCGCCGCTGCAGGCAGCAGCAGTGTGAGCAGGGCGGCGAGTGTGAGCAGGCGGCGCACGTGTTAAACGGAAACCCGGCTGAGCGGCTCGAGGAGCGGTGCTCCCCGGCCGCGACTCCGGATTCGGCTTCGAGCTACACCCTCATGATCGACGGCGGCCGGCGGCGCGTCAAGGCCTGCAAGAGTGCGCCCGCTCCCGCCTTGTAGAGTCCGGCCGCCGGGAGCGACAGAAGGGGCAGATGGCAGAGCGAAAAGCGTCAAAGGTGTTCGTGGAGTGCCTCGAGGCGGAGGGCGTCAAGCACGTCTTCGGGATTCCCGGCGAGGAGACGCTCGACCTGAACGAGGCGCTCGCCGATTCCTCGATCGAGTTCGTCCCCGTGCGCCATGAGCAGGGCGGGGCCTACATGGCCGATGTATGCGGGCGCCTGACTCAGCGCGCGGGCGTCTGCCTCGGCACGCTCGGCCCGGGGGCCACCAACCTCGTCACGCCGATCAGCGACGCGCTGCTCGACCACGCGCCGCTCGTCGCGCTCACAGGCCAGGGCGACCTCGAGCGCATGCACAAGGAGTCGCACCAGTACATCGACATCGTCGGGCTGATGGCTCCGATCACCAAGTGGAACGCGCGTCTGAACAACCCGCGCATCATCCCCGAGGTCGTACGCAAGGCGTTCAAGGTCGCCCAGGCGCAGAAGCCCGGCCCGACGCACATCGAGCTGCCCGAGGACGTTATGGAGGCGCAGCTCGACGCCGAGCCGCTGCCGGTGCGCTCGACGCTGCGCAGGCCCGAGCCCTCCCCGGCCGAGCTGCGCGACGCTGCCGCGCTGCTGTGCTCGGCACGCAGCCCGATCGTGCTCGCGGGCAACGGCGTGACGCGCGTCGGAGCGGCGCCCGCGCTGCGCGAGTTCAGCGAGAAGACCGGCATCGGCGTCGCCGAGACCTTCATGGGCAAGGGGGTGCTCGACTACGAGGACGAGCGCGCGCTCGGCACCGTCGGACTGCAGGCGCACGACTACGCGCTCGCGGGCTTCGAAGACGCGGACGTGGTGCTTGCGGTCGGCTTCGACCTGGTCGAGCACTCTCCCGAGCACTGGAACCCCAAGGGCGATAAGCGAATCATCTGCATCGACACGACCTCCGTCGAGGTCGATTCGCACTTCCTCACCGAGATCGATCTGATCGGCGACATGGACACGATCCTCCGCCGGCTCGCAGAGGAGTGCGGCGGCGATCCCTCGGACGGCGGCTCGAGCCGTCTGCGCGACCTCATCCTCGGCCGTTTCGACCAGGCCCGCGACGACGAGCACTTCCCGATGCAGCCCCCGCGCGCGCTGGCGGAGATCCGCGAGGTAATGGGGCGCGAGGACATCCTCATCTCCGATGTCGGGCTGCACAAGCTCTGGATCGGGCGCATGTTCCCCGCGCACGAGCCGAACACGGTGTTGATTGCGAATGGGCTCGCCGGCATGGGCTTCGCGCTGCCGGCTGCGATCGCCGCCAAGCTCGTCCACCCCGATCGCAACGTGATCACGGTCGCCGGGGATGGCGGCTTCCTGATGAACTTCCAGGAGCTCGAGACAGCGATGCGGCTGCGCACGCCGATCGTCAACGTGCTGTGGGAGAACCGGCAGTTCGGCTCGATCGTCTGGAAGCAGGACAAGCGCTTCGGCCGCCACTTCGGCACCGACTTCACCAACCCCGACTTCGTCAAGCTCGCGGAGTCGTTCGGGATGCCGGCCTGGCGCTGCGAGTCGGTCGAGGAGTACCCGCAGCGGCTGCGCCAGGCGCTGGCGCTCGATGTGCCGTCGCTGATCGTGCTGCCGATCGATTACTCGCTCGATGTGGCCATATCCGAAGAGCTGGGAACGGAGACCGTCGCGACATGAGCAGTACCACTTCCGAAGCGGCCGTCCTCGACAACGTCGAGAAGCATCTGTTCATCGGCGGCGAGTGGCGCAACGCGGGCGAGGGCGGAACGTTCGCCGTCGAGGATCCGGCAACCGGAGAGTCGCTCTGCGAGGTCGCCGACGCGGGCGAGGACGACGCCCTCGCGGCGCTCGGCGCTGCCGCCGACGCACAGCGCGAATGGGGCGGCCATCCGCCGCGCGAGCGCGGCGAGATCCTGCGGCGTGCGTTCGAGGAGCTGACCGCTCGGGCCGACGAGCTCGCGCTCCTGATGACGCTCGAGATGGGCAAGCCGGTGGCCGACTCG
>JBBSNQ010000048.1:0-8986 GCA_038232575.1 Solirubrobacterales bacterium
CCAGGGCTCGGCGGAGCGCCCCACCCCCCTCCACCCGGGGTGCGCAGCTCGACGACGTCACCCGCCGCGAGCTCGCAGCTGACCTTCGGGGGCAGCTCGCGCCCGTTGAGAAGATTCTGCCCCGCCGAGCCCGACCCGCCGCCGCCCGCACCCGCCGGCTCGTGGCGGCGCCGGTCGGTCAAGAGCGACAGGCTCGCCGGCTCGAGCACTCGCACGGCCCGCACGACACCGTCGCCGCCGCGATGGGTGCCCTCGCCGCCCGAGCCGCGACGGAGCTCGCAGCGCTCGACCCGCAGCGGCAGCTCGAGCTCGAGCGCCTCGACCGGCGTGTTGAGCGTGTTGCTCATGCCGACGTGGACGCCCGAAGCGCCGGGGCCGCGCTCGCTGGCGCCCTGCCCGCCACCGACGGTCTCGTAGTACGTCCACCCGCTCCCGCCGATCACGACGTTGTTCATCGTGCCCTGACCTTGGGCGGGGAGAGGGGCGACTGCCGCGTCGGCGAGCGCAAGCAGCACCGTGTCCGCGATGCGCTGGCTCGTCTCGACGTTCCCCGCGACGACCGCGGAGGGCCGTTGCGCGTTCACAAGACTTCCCGCGGGTGCCAGCACCGACAGCGCCGCGTAGGTTCCCGCGTTGACCGGGATGTCGTCGGAGAGCAACGCCCGCAGGGCGAAGTAGCAGGCGGAGCGCGTGACGGCCAGCGGGCAGTTGACATTGCCGGCGACACGATCCGCCGTGCCTTCGAAGTCGATCTCGAGCTCCTCGCCGCGCACGCGCACCTCGACCTCGATCGGCACGTCGCGGTCATCGACGCCGTCGCCTTCGATCTCGCCACGGGCGCAGTGGGCGCCATCGGGTAGGGCGGCTATCTCCTGCCGAGCCCGGCGCTCGGCGTAGGCGAGCACCTCCGCGAGCGCCAAGCGCACGACATCGAGGCCGCGGCGCGCAACGAGCTCGTCGAGGCGCTGCTGCGCGAGCTGGTTGGCGGCGACCTGGGCGCGCAGGTCGCCTCTGCGGGTCTCGGGCGTGCGCACGTTGGCGAGGATCAGCTCGAGTGTGTCCTCGACGTAGCTGCCGCGGCGCACGAGCCGCACCGGCGGGATGACGAGCCCCTCCTGGTAGATCTCACGCGAGTCGCTCGGCATCGACCCCGGCCGCATGCCGCCGATGTCGGAGTGATGCGCGCGGGTGACCGCGTAGCCGATCGTCTCACCGCGGGGGCCCGGAGCCGCATTACGGCGACGACCAGCGACCGACCCTTCCTGCCGGGCCGCGGACGCACCCGCAGGCACGCTCAGCAATGAGACGAGCGTCAGGTCGGGCAGGTGGGTGCCGCCCGTGTAAGGGTCGTTCAGGACGAAGACGTCGCCGGGCTCGGGATCGTGCTCCATGACCGCGGCGACCGCCTCGGGCATCGCGCCGAGGTGGACCGGTATGTGCTCGGCCTGGGCGACCATCAGGCCGCGGGCGTCGAACAGCGCCGCCGAGCAGTCGCGGCGCTCCTTGATGTTGGCGGAGTAGCCGCCCCGCACGAGCAGGGCGCCCATCTCCTCGGCGATCCCGGACAGGGCGCTTGCCATCACCGAAAGCGTCACGGGGTCGAGGCGGTCGTGCTCCTGAGGAACGGAGTCGAGGCCCGTCTGCCCCGGAGTCGCGGGACCCGCCGCCGCCCGAGTCGCGGAGCCCGCCTGCCCCGCAGCTCGGTCCCGCTCGCTCGGACCGCTGCGGCTCACGAGCGCGCGAGCACGATCGTGCCGGCCGCGTCGACCGCGCCGCTCCAGCCCGGGCGCACGACGCACGTCGCCTCGGCGAGCTCGACGATGGCCGGGCCTTCGACGCGGGATCCGCTCCCCATGCTCGGGCGCTGCAGCACCTCGACCTCGTGCCAGGCCCCGTCGAAGCAAGCGCGGCGTGTGCCGGGGGGTTCGCGAGAGCCCGCATCCTCCTCCTGCTCGCGGAGCTCCGGCTTCTCCACCTCCCCCACCGCGATCAGCCTCAGGCTCACGAGCTCCACCGCCTCGCCGGCCGCCCGATACCCGTAGCGGCGCTCGTGGGCCTCGTGGAAGCGCTCGGCGAGCTCGCCGGGTCCACCCGCCTCGACCGTCAGCTCGAACGACTGCCCGCGGTAGCGAAGGTCGGCGCGCCGGGTCATGACCGGCGAATCGAGCTCGCGGCCGGCGCGGCGCTCGAGCTCGACGAAGCCCCGCTCGACGGCGCCGGGGCCGAGCTCGTCGAGCAGTCCCGGAAGCGGCGTCACGTGGTCGCGGCGCAGATCGGAGATCGCCAGCCCGAGCGCGCTCAGCACGCCGCTGCCCTTGGGTACGAGCACCGTCGACACGCCGAGCTCCTCGGCGAGCGAGCAGGCGTGCATCGGGCCCGCGCCACCGAAGGCGACGAGCGCGAAGTCGCGCGGATCGAGGCCGCGCTCGACGCTGATCACCCGCAGCGCGCGCACCATCTCGGCGTCGGCGACGCGCACGATCCCGAGCGCAGCCGCCTCTGCATCGAGCCCGAGCCGCCCGCCCATCTCCGAAAGCGCCCGCCCGGCGTGCTCGCGGCTCAGCACGACCTCGCCGCCGAGGCATGCGCCATCGGCGAGGTAGCCGAGCAAGAGGTCGGCGTCGGTCACCGTCGGCTCGGTCCCCCCGCGCGCGTAGGCAGCCGGGCCCGGGTCCGACCCGGCCGAACGCGGGCCGACGGCGAGCGCCCCGCCGGAGTCGGCGCGGGCGATCGAGCCGCCGCCGGCGCTCACGGTATGTACGTCGACCATCGGGAGCCCGATCGGAACACCGGCCACGACCGCCTCCGTGGTCGTCTGCGGCGCCCCCGCGATGATCGGCGCCACGTCGGTGCTGGTTCCCCCCATGTCGAAGCTCAGCACGTCGGCGAACCCGCTCGCCCGGGCGGCGTAGGCCGCACCCAGCACGCCCCCGGCCGGCCCGGAGAGCACGCAGGCGGCCGCGCTCGCGCCCACCGCCTCGAGCTCGACGACGCCACCAGAGGAGCGCATGACGAGCGGGGCCGGCATGCCCGCCGCTTCGAGCCTGCCCGCGAGCGCGTCGAGGTAGGCGCCGAGGCCGGGGCCGAGGTAGGCATTGGCGGCCGTCGTCGAGGCGCGCTCGTACTCCCGCAGCTCGGGCAGCACCTCGCTCGAGAGCGAGACGTGCACGTCCGGGAGCCGCTCGGTGATCGCCTCGCCCACGCGCCGCTCGTGCGCAGGGTGCAGGAACGAGAACAGCAGGCACACGGCCACGGCGTCGACACCCGCGCGCTCGATCGCTGCCAGCGCCGTCTCGAGGCTCTCCTGCTCGAGCGGCGCCAGCTCGCCGCTCGGGCCCATGCGCTCGGCGACGGTGAAGCAGAGCTCGCGCGGCACGAGCGCAGGCGGGCGGCCGCGGGTCAAGTCATACAGCGAGGGCCGGTTCTGGCGCCCGATCTCGAGCAGGTCGCGAAACCCCTCCGTCGTGACGAACGCCGTGCGCGCGCCGCGGCGCTCGAGCAGCGCGTTGGTGGCGACGGTCATCCCGTGGGCGAGCGCGGCGACCGGCGCGCCTTCGACGCCGGCCACTTCGATCGCGCTCATGACGCCCTCCGACTGGTCGGCTGGCGTCGACGGCACCTTCGCCGTGACGATCTCCTCGCCGCTCAGCGCAAGCAGGTCGGTGAACGTGCCGCCGACGTCGACCCCGAGCCGCAGCGGCGCGCTCATGGGGTGCCCGATCGCCCAGCCACAGCTTCGTAAGCGCGCTAGTGCGCTCCGAGAACCTCTTCGGGAAACGAGGCGACGATGCCATCTTCTGCCTGCTCTGGCTTGAAAGCCCAGATGAGGGTGCTGTTGGGCTCGTAGCCGGAGGACGTGCCCACGATCAGCCCGCGCTTGAGCAGCGCGTTCACATCGCGGGCAACCGTCCGGTCAGTTTTCCCTGCGTAGGCCTCGGCGATAGCAGGGCTGACATGCCTGAGTTGGGAGCGCTCCACCGGCTGACCCATCTTCGTAAGGTCGAGAACGAGCCTGAGCTGGCGCCGATCGGTTTCGGTCTTGAGCGTGCCCATCTCCTCGTATACGTACTGCTTCCACCGGTCGCTGTACTGCATCTGCCAGATGATCTGGAGCTGATCGCGGATGCCATCGACAAAGCCCTGCGCCGCGTATAGAAGGAAGGGCATAACGTCGCCACTTCGCCCCGCCAGATGTAGCTGGCGGTAGTACTCTCCTCGGGTGACGTTGTAGTGGTTGCTCAATAGCTGCGCCGTAGGAGCGGGGAGCCCCGCCGACAGGAGGATCTGCAACTCCAACAGTCTCGCTGTGCGGCCGTTCCCATCCCCGAAGGGATGAATCCACGCAAAGTAAACGTGGGCGACGATCGCTTTCGTGATCGCGTACGGGACACGGAGGTCGGCCTCGGGCGCATCGAAGGTGGGGCCGTTGAGCCATTCGCACAACCTGTCTACCAAGTAGTCGCAGTCCTCGGCCGGTGCTGCGCGGTAGTTCCCCACCATCACGGAGTATGTCCGCGTCGCGCCGGGCACAACCCCTTCGTCCACGTCGAGGTCATTGAGGATCAGCCGGTTGTAGTCGGCGATCAAATCCGGCGTGAGGTTGCCGGGGCCACCCGTCAGAACCTCATGCTTGATCCGGTTGTACGCGGCGATCACGTTCTCGATCTCCCGTCCCAGGTACGCCTTCGAGGCGGGGAGCTCAATCGTCTTGTCGATGACCCTTCGGGCCTCATCCTCAGAGAGGGTGTTCCCCTCGATCGCGGTCGTGGCCAGTGCTCCCTTGGTCAGGAAGACCGCGAGAAGCTCGCGGGCGGCATCAGGCGTGAGCAGGGCTCCCCCGACGTGCTCGCACTTCGACTTGGCTTCCCCGAGCAGCAACCAGAGGCGCTCCGGAGCCCGTCGCCACTCGACGACGAAGGTGATCTGGCGATGCGTCTCGAGATATGTCCGCTCTAGTGCCGCCACTGATGTCCGGTCTACGGCCCGCAAACATGCCTGTTTTGCAGGTATTCTACTAACTGATCCCCTTTTGTGACCGTCTGCATGGCTGGTAGTCTAGCGCTAACCAGGCGCGAGAATGCCGCGCACTTGCGGACGGAGCGTTCCGTCCGACGGACTCCTCGAGGCTCGGGCTACGTCTCGCTGGCGAGCGGGTTCTTCATGCCCGAGGTCTCGGGCGCCTCGCGGTAGGGCTGCTCGTCGGGAACGTCGGTCTCGTGGTAGACGGACTCGGCGTTCACCGCCCACAGGTCGTGGTCGGTGCCCTGGGTCACGTTCTCGACCGCGCGCATCGCGGTGAGCATCGAGTGGTCGGAATTGTTGTAGCGGTGCAGCCCGTTGCGCCCGACCTGCTGCAGGTTCTCGACGCCTGCGAGCCAGCCCTTGATCGCATCGACGCGCTCGGAGTAGTCGAGGTCGTACATCGGATAGGCCTTGGGCACGCGCGTGGCGAACCCGAACTCGAACGCCTCGCGCCTGGCCAGGCCGAGCTGCTCGAGCTCCCCCATGGCGAGCTGGACGAGATCGTCGTCCTCCATCTCCCAGAGCTCGTCGCCCTCGAAGCAGAAGTACTCCATGCCGATGCACGCCTTCGCCGGATCGGGCACCATCCAGGGGCTCCAGGAGCGGAAGTTCTGGATCCGGCCGACCTGCACCCCGGGCTCGTGGATGTAGATCCAGTTGTCGGGGAACAGATCCTCGCCGTCGAGCACGAGCGACACGGTGAGGAAGTCGCGGTAGCGCAGCCCGCGCGCGGCCTCGAGCACGTCCTCGGAGGGCCCCTGGCCCTTGATCAGCCCGACCATCGAGCGCAGCGGCAGCGACGATATGACCGCTCCGGGGCGAAGGGTCTCCTCGGGGGTCTCGACCTCGGCGATGCGGCCCTGCTCGACCTTGAGGCCGCGCACGGGCGCTGAGAGCCTCACCTCGCCGCCCAGCGAGCGGATCTCGTCGGTCATCGTCTCCCACATCTGGCCGGGGCCGTAGCGCGGGTAGTTGAACTCCGAGATCAGGCTCTTGATCTCGTTGCCCTTGTTGCCGAAGAAGGCGGACTTCGCGGCGGAGAAGAAGGACAGGCCCTTGATCCTCTGGGCGGCGAACTCGGAGCGGATCTCCGACACCGGCACGCCCCACAGCTTCTCGGTGTAGGAGCGAAAGAAGTTGTCGAACAGGCGCTTGCCGAAGCGGTTCGTCACCCACTGCTCGAAGGTGTCCTCGGGGCCCTTGGGCCTGATCTTCACCCACAGGTAGGAGAGCATGCAGCGCGTGAGCTCGATCGGGCCGAGCTTGCGGATCACGTCCGGGCCGCGCAGCGGGTAGTCGAGGAAGCGCTTGCGCCAGTAGATGCGCGACATGCGCGGGCGCAGCAGGAACTCCTCGCGCATCACTTCGTGCCAGAGGTTGTCGACCTCGGTGCTCTTGGTGAAGAAGCGGTGGCCGCCGAGATCGAAGCGGTACTTCCCGCCCGGGCCCTCGCGCACCTCGGTCTTGGCGAGGCCGCCGACCTGATCCTGGCTCTCGAGCACGATCACCGGCTTGCCCTGCTTGGCCAGCAGGTAGCCGGCGGTGAGGCCGGCGGGACCGGCGCCGAGCACTACGGTGGTGTCCTCCCCGGCACGCTCGAGCGACTGGTCGGTGGCATCGACCGGCTTGAGCGTGTTGGCCGGCTCGAGCGTGTTGGGCGTCCCGAGCGTCTTCGGCGTCTCGGGCGTCATCGCGGCGGCTGCGCCTTCGTGTAGACCGCGATCCGGATGCCGTGCTTCTTCGTGTTGCCGGCAGCCGGCACCGTCGCGCGCTCGACGAAGCGCGGGTCGCGGTCGAGCGCCATGCCCCACTGTGCAGAGCGGCGGCGCACGAGCCGCGTCCAGGGCGCCTGCCAGTCGTCCTCGTTGTCGATCACCGGCCGCACCACCGCGACGTTCCTGCCATCGGGCAACGCGTCGAGGAGCGGAGCGAGCGTCGTCGCGGGCCGCGCGGCCTCGAGCCGCGTCTGCGCGTCGCGCCAGTCCATCACGCGCGGCTCGCTCACCCGTCCGAGCGGGGTCGCGTAGGCGAGGTTGTCGGGCATGTAGTAGTCGAGCACGGGAACGCGCTCCGGCTGGGTGCTGACGACGAGATCGCCGGGCCCGACGAGCCACTTGGCCTCGTCGATCGCGTCGCGCGTGCCGCCCTTCACCGGCAGCGTCGCCTCCGCGGTCCAGAAGAAGACGACGATCGCGAGCGCGACGAGCCCCAGCCGACCCGCTCGCGAGAGGCCGTAGCCGGCCAGCAGCAGCAGCGGCCCCATCAGCGCGGCCAGGTACCTGGTCGTGAACGCCGGGGCCACCTGCGAGGCAAGCCACGCGACGCCCAGCCCGGCCACGCCGAGGACAACCAGCGAGAGCACCATGCGGTGCTCTCGCTTGCCGAGGCGCAGCTCGAGCGCGGGCACGAGCCCGACGCCGGCAGCGAGCAGCAGCACGAGCCCCGGGCGCTCGCCCCCGAGCACGGAGGAGAGCCGGCCGAGCGGCGCCGTGAGCGATGGCGCGTTCGACCACGGCGCGCCCGTATGCAGGATCTGGAAGAGGAGCGTCGGCAGCCACGGCGCGTACAGCAGCCCGGCCGCCCCGAACGCGACCAGCGCGTAGAGCAGGGTCCGACGGCGCTCGTCGGCTTCCTCGCGCAGCAGCAGCACGCCCACGACAGCCAAGGCGCCCGCCGTGTAGAAGAGCGCCCAGTTGTGCGTGTAGAGCATCGCGGCGAGCAGCACCGCGAAGACGGGCGCGTAGGCGCGGCTGCGATGCACGAAGGCGTGCGCGAAGGTCGCGGTCGCGAGCAGGGAGAGCAGCACCACCAGCGCGTACATGCGCGTCTCCTGCGCGTGGATCGTCAGGAACGGGTTGAGCGCGCACAGCACCGCGCAGACCCAGCCCGTGCGCTGGCCGAACAGGCTCCAGCCGGCCCATAGCCCGGCGGGCACGCTCAGCACGGCGAAGCTGAGCGAGAGCGCGTGCGTCTGCTCCTCGCCGCTGCCGAAGATGCTCATCCAGACGTGCAGCAGCATGTAGTAGAGCGGTGGGGATCCGTCCTGGCGCAGCAGCTCGGGGATCGCGGTGAGCGGGAACGACGAGATCCCGACCGAGAGGCCCTCGTCGATCCAAAGCCCGGCCGCGAGCGCGCGCGAGCGCACGAAGACCGACGCGGCCATCAGCAGCGCGAGCACCGCGATCGAGCCCGCGATGCGCAGCGGCAGGGTCTCTACGCCGGCGAGCTCGAGCCTGCGCCGTGGTAGCGAGGTGGCGGTTGGAGTGCTCATCAGGGGGTCGAGTTGTTATTCGGGTTGACGCGAACGTCCGCACCGCGGGCGAGCGGCCGCCCGGGGGCGCACGCCGCGAGCACGCTCCACTCCCCGGCGCGGACAACCGGCGCGACGGCGGATTTTACAGACACGAGCGCGGGCTCGCGTGCTGCAGAGCGTAGCGGCGGCGCCTGGAAGATCACACCCGCTTCGCGCGGATCGAGTCCGACACCGACGCCGTGGATGCCGAGCTGCCAGGCGAGCGCCGGCACCTGGTAGGGACCTGCAACCGGCCGGCCGCAGCCGAGCACCCGCGCCGGGCCCCCGGCGCGCTCGACGGCGATGTCGAGGTCGCGGTAGAGATGAGCCTCGTAGAGGAGCTTGTCGGCCTCCCGCGGCACCGCGCTCACGAGCCGCGGCAAGAATGGCACCGTGACCGCCGCGAGCAGCGCAAGTGCCGCAGTCACACCGGCCGCCGTGCGGGCGCGCGAGGCGGCGAGGCGCGCGAGCCGTACCCAGCCGACCCCTCCGAGCACGCAGGCGAGGGCGATCGGGAGCAGCAGGTAGCGCACGTTGCCCGCGTAGCCGGCGCGCGTCATGAGCGCGACGAGTGCGAGCCAGGCGCCGACCCCGGCGAGCAGCACGAGCAGCGCGCGCTCGCGCCGCCTGACCGCGTCGGCAACGGCAAAGCACGCGGCGAGCACGAGGCCG
>JBBSNQ010000049.1:0-8853 GCA_038232575.1 Solirubrobacterales bacterium
GGCACCCCGGTGGGCGTCCATCTCGCCGTGGTCCTCGAGCATGTGGTTCCAGCCCTCCTCATCGAGCACGACCTCCCGGCCATCCGGGTCTGTGGCCGAGGCGAGGACAGGCGACGGCATCGAGGGACTTGAGGAGTGAGACGCTCAGGCAGCCTGTTGGCTGCGAGCTGCCCGAAGAAGGCGCCGACGCTCGCGCCAGCCGGCGCCGGTGAGCTTCGACTGCCATTCGCGGACCTCGGCCGCGGCGCTCGTCTCGGCCGCGGCGCGGGCCTCGGCCGCCTGGCGCTCGGCGCGCTCTCGCAGGAGATCCCCGGTGACCACATCCACCCGGGCCGGCAGCGGCCGGAGTCGGACTAGCTCTTGGGTCAAGTGCACGTTCTCGGCTCGAGTGGCTTCAAGCTCGGCCAGAAGGGAGGCGAAACCGTCGCTAGTCCCCTTCGTCCCCTCGGGAAGCTCCGTCCCCTCCGAGGGGACAAGGCCGGCTCGCTCGAGCTCACGTGAGGAAGGCGCCAGTAGCGGCCGTGCTGCACGGCCCGAAGCTGACCTCGTTCGATCCGCTTTCGCAGCGCCCGAATCGAGAGGCCTGTTGCGGTTGAGGCTTCCTGCGTGGTGTAGGTCTTCATGACCGGCTGGTTCGACTTCGGCGCTTCGTCCCCTGCCAGGGGACAGGGGACGAAGGGGACAATGGCGCTCGATCGGACCTTCTACAAAACCCACTCCCGCCGCTGCATCGCCTCGACGCGCTCGCGGGGCGCTATGTGGCGCAGGTAGCGATCGGTCGTCGCAAGCGAGCCGTGCCCGAGCTGCTGCTGGACGACGTTCACCGGCAGACCCTCGGCGGCGAGCTCGGCGGCGTGGGCGTGGCGCAGGCCATGGGCGTGGACGCGCTTCTCGATGCCGGCGCGCGCGGCCAGACGGGGAAGCAGCCGGCGCACATAGCTCGAGTCGATCGGCTCGCCCCTGAGCGTGCAGAAGATCGGCCGCCTGGCCGAGAGGCCGAGCGAGCGGCGCTTGTCAAGCCAGCGCTCAAGGAGAGCGAAGGCCGCGGGGTCCATGCCGACCGTGCGCCGCTGATCGCCCTTTCCGTGGAGGACGGTGACCGTGCCGGCTGACTCCTCGACGTCCTTTACGTAGAGGGCAAGCGCCTCAGAGACGCGCAGCCCGCCGCGGTAGAGGACGGCGATCAGCGCGCGGTTACGGATACCGGTAGGCGCTTTGGCTGAGCACGCGCGCAGCAGCGCGCGCGCCTCATCGGGTAGGAGCAGCTCGGCTGGGAAGCGCCGGCCCTTGTTTGAGGGTCGTCGTTCGATCACAAGCCGAGCTGCGCCTTCACCGCAGCCGAGACGACCGACTCCAGCACCGATCGGACGCCCGAGTTCTCCCAGAACTCGGGCGCCAGACGCTTCACCCGCTCCCAGCGCTGGCGCTCTGCCTTCTCATCGAGTCCGCCCTCGGCCAAGGCCTCCAACGCCTCGCGCAGCTCCAGCTCGGTCGCGGGGTCGAGGTCTTCCTCGTCAAGGCGGTTCTGAAGCTCGTAGATGCGCTCCTTTCGGCCAACCCACGGGAAGGCCGCACCGCAGCGATCGCAGAAGCTCGGCGGGTCGAAGCCGAAGCCGACCGCGAAGACTCCCGGAACGTCGTAGTCGCCGCGGATGCGCTGGCCGCACGTGCAGCCGGTGAGGATCTTCGCGCCGCATGTCGCGCAGCGCTCGGCAAGCTCGCCTTCCCACTCAACGTTCTTCGTAAGAACGTGCCCGCGCTTGCAGACGGCGGCCGGCTTGTAGACGCCCATAATCGTCGACCGTAAGGGCCGAAACGGACGGAATATTGATCACGCTTCTGCTCCTAAGCGTGATCGTATCGAGTGATGCCTGGCTGGGCGCAGTCGCGAACATCGCCGGAGCCCATCGATCCCGTTCGGGCAGAATGTGGTTGTGCTCACCAGAGACGAGATCCTCCACGCGATCCGTCGCACAGCGGCGGAGAACGGCGGTCAGCCGGTCGGCCGCGGACGGCTGACGCGCCTCACGGGCATTACTGAGTACGCGCTGACGCGGCATTGGCCTAGGTACAGCGACGCGATCCGCGAGGCGGGCTTCGAGCCCAACGCACTCCAAGCCGCGACTGACGACGCCGCCGTTCTGAGCCGGTTCGTCGAGGTCACGCGTGACCTCGGTCATGTGCCCACGTCAAACGACCTGCGCCACGCCCGGGCGACCGACCCCACCTTCCCAAGCCTAGGCGTGTTCGATCGACTCGGGTCGAGAAACGACCGAATTGCCCGGGCACTGGAATACTGCCGTGACGACGCAGCATCCACGGATGTCGTGGCGATTCTTGAAGCCGCCTACGTGCCTGCTAGTCGCGCCGCCGAGACCCATTCACCTGGTGCAGCAACGCGGGTCTTGGTCGGCTTCGTCTACCTGGCCCGCGGGCATCCGGGCGAGTTCAAGATCGGCCGGACAAACCTTGTGGATCGTCGACTTTCCGAGCTCGGCGCGGTGTCGGCGATCGAACCGACGTTGGTCCATGAGATCAAGACCGACGATCCAGCGGGCGTCGAGGCCTACTGGCACCGAAGGTTCGCGGACAGGCGCATGCGAGGCGAGTGGTTTCGCCTCACGACCGCTGACGTTGCCGCGTTCCGCCGCTGGCGCCGCATTTTCTGAGCGGGGCCGACGCCCAGGTTGACGTCGACTGCTTCGGTGCTCCCGCGGCTGGCCGTGGCTGGCAGCGTCTCGTTAGGCCGAACGTCGGGAATCAGGTCCTTAGCTCAGGCCCTACGGCTGATCCCGTGGCCTCGCAGCTACGCGAAGACCCCGCCAGTCACGCTTCATTAGAGAAGCGTGACCGTATGAGGGGGGTCGGAGGGCTTCGCAGCAGGAGCGTGACTCGACGGGTGAGAACGCGCCTCGGGCAAGCGGTGCTGACAAGCGGCCGGGTCGGGCGTCACGGCCCGCCAGCTAGGAGCATACCCGCCGCTCCGCGCGCGGGTGGCGACGGTGGGGACCTCGTCGCCGGCCGCGAGCGAGGGCGGAAGCGACGCACCTCGGCTACACGAGAGTCACCACCGAGCCAACGTCGCGTAAGCCCGAACCGAGCGCCGCGACGAGGGCCTCACCGGAGACAGGCCCCGCGCGAGTGGCTTCGGGAGCGAGCCCAGCAGGTCGGCCCGGGGGCCTAGGGGCCGCGATGCGGCGAGCGCTACTGGTCGGAGGAATCCCCCTCATCGACCGAGGGTGCGAGCCAGGCACCGGCCGCAGCGGCCGATCCCGCCAGCACCAGGATGCCGAGGCGGCTGAGCGCGGGGACGTCTCGCCCTACGAGCGTCGCGCCGAGGTCGACCAAGTCCGCGACCATTCCCGCCTCGACCCAGCCGCGTGCAGGCGCGTCTTCGCGGTCGAGCGCTCGCACGACACCGAGCCCGAGCCCGAGATCGCGTACGCCGACCGCCCGCACGAGCACCTTCGCAGCCGGCTGAGCCCCGTCGCGGCCGATCCACATGCGGGCCGCGGTGCCGGGCAGAGCAAGCAACGTCACGCCGATTCCGATCCGACCGAGCCCGATCGCCCGTGCCATGTCCCGCGGAGACATGACACTCATGATGCACGATCGTGGGTGAATGCGCACCCTCCCCGGTGGGGTGGGTGATCTTGGTCCCGCCCCGCGGTACCCGGACAACCCACCCTTCCTCCGCCTCCGCGATGGCCACGGGGGGCCGTGACGGCGGACGGCGAAGCGTTACGAGATCGCTCCTAGGCGGCGACGGGCTTACCGTCAGCGACGTCCACATCGGGCTCGCGGCCATCGACGCGGGCGCTCGAATCAGGCTCGCGGTCGGCGGCACACGAATCGGGCTCGCGCTCGGAGGACGCGCCCTTCGAGGTCCCTGCAGCAGCCGCCGAGAAGCTCAGCTCGCCGTCGGTCGCATCGACGCGCACATCGCTCCCGGCTGCGAAGCGGCCGTCGAGCAGCCCGAGCGCGAGCGGGTCGATCAGCCGCTTCTGGATCACTCGCTTGAGCGGTCGCGCGCCGTAGATGGGGTCGTAGCCCAGGTTGCCGATCAGCTCGCGCGCTGCGCCGGTGAGCTCGATCTCGATCCCGCGCTCGCGCAGCCGGCCCGCCAGCTGCTCGATCTGCAGCGTCACGATGCTCCCGATCTGCTCACGGGTGAGCTCGGCGAACTGCACGATGTCGTCGAGGCGGTTGACGAACTCGGGCTTGAAGGTCGCCCGCACGCCGTCGAGGCCGCCGGCGACGTTCGACGTCATGATCAGGACGACGTTCTTGAAGTCGACCGTGCGCCCCTGGCCGTCGGTCAGGCGGCCGTCGTCCATTACCTGCAGGAGCACGTTGAAGACGTCGGGGTGGGCCTTCTCGATCTCGTCGAGCAGCACGACGCAGTAGGGGCGCCGGCGCACCGTCTCGGTCAGCTGCCCGCCCTCCTCGTAGCCCACGTAGCCGGGCGGGGCTCCCACCAGGCGCGAGACCGAGTGCTTCTCCATGTACTCGGACATGTCGATCCGGACCATCGCCTGCTCGGAGTCGAACATGAACTCCGCCAGCGCCCGCGCGAGCTCCGTCTTGCCGACGCCGGTCGGCCCGCTGAAGAGGAAGTTGCCGATCGGGCGGTTCGGGTCCTGGAGGCCCGCGCGCGAGCGCCGCAGCGCGTTGGCCACCGCCGCCACGGCCTCGTCCTGGCCGATCACGCGGTCGTGCAGGCGCTCCTCCATCAGCACCAGCTTGTCGATCTCGCCCTGCATCAGCTTCGAGACCGGGATGCCCGTCCACTTGGCTACCACCTCGGCGACGTCCTCGTCGTCGACCTCCTCCTTGAGCATCGTCACCCCGCGCTGGCGCTGCTCGAGCTGCGCCTCCTGCTCGGCCGCGCGGCGCTCGAGCTCGGGGATCTCGCCGTAGCGCAGCTCAGCCGCGCGCTGCAGATCGGACTCGCGCTCCGCGCGCTCGGCCTGCTGGTGTGCCTGACCTAGGCTCTCCTTGGTCTCGCGGACGGCCTCGATCGCGCCCTTCTCCTCCTGCCAGCGCGCCTTCATCTCCGAGGAGCGCTCGCGCAGCTCGGCGAGCTCGCGCGCGAGCGCGTCGCGGCGTGCGGCGCTCGCATCGTCGGTGTCGCCCGAGAGCGCCTGCTGCTCGATCTCGAGCTGCTGGATGCGGCGCTCGACCTCGTCGATCTCGGTCGGCATCGAGTCGATCTCGATCCGCAGCCGCGAAGCCGCCTCGTCGATCAGGTCGATCGCCTTGTCGGGCAGGAAGCGGTCGGCCACGTAGCGCTGCGAGAGCGTCGCCGCGGCCACGGTCGCCGAGTCCTTGATCCGCACGCCGTGGTGGACCTCGTAGCTCTCCTTGAGCCCGCGCAGGATCGCGATCGCGTCCTCGACCGAGGGCTCGCTCACCTGCACCGGCTGGAAGCGCCGCTCGAGCGCGGCGTCCTTCTCGAGGTGCTTGCGGTACTCGTCGAGCGTGGTCGCGCCCACCGCGCGGAGCTCTCCGCGCGCGAGCATCGGCTTGAGCAGGTTGGCGGCGTCGACGGCGCCCTCGGCCGCGCCCGCGCCGACGATCGTGTGCAGTTCGTCGAGGAACAGGATCACCCGCCCCTCGGCCTCGGATACCTCCTTGAGCACAGCCTTCAGGCGGTCCTCGAACTCACCGCGGTACTTGGCGCCCGCGATCAGAGACCCGATGTCGAGCGCGATCACGCGCCGGTCGCGCAGCGACTCCGGCACGTCGCCGGAGACGACGCGCTGAGCGAGCCCCTCGGCGATCGCGGTCTTACCGACGCCGGGCTCACCGATCAGCACCGGGTTGTTCTTGGTGCGCCGCGAGAGCACCTGGATCACGCGGCGGATCTCGTCGTCGCGTCCGATGACCGGGTCGAGCTTGCCCTGCTCGGCGGCCTCCGTCAGGTCGCGACCGTACTTCTCGAGCGCCTGGTACTTGTCCTCTGGGCTCTGGTCGGTCACGCGATGGGGCCCGCGCACGACCTGCACGGCGTCGGCGAGCTGGTCCCGCGTGGCGCCCGCGTCGAGCTTCGGGTCACCCGCGAGTGCCAGCAGCAGGTGCTCGGTCGAGACGTACTCGTCGCCGAGGCCGCGCGCCTCTTCCTCCGCACGCCGGATCGTCTCGGCGGCGCCGCCCTCGAGCGAGCGAGCCTGCGCAGCCTGGCCGCTGACGGTGGGGAGCGCATCGAGCGCCTCGTTCGCGCGGCGGCGCACGCCCTCCGGGTCGGCACCCGCGCGGCGCAGGATCGGGGCGACGATGCTGCCCTCCTGCTCGAGCAGGGTGGCGAGCAGGTGATGAGCGGTGACCTGCGGGTTGCCGCGCGCGCCCGCCAGCCGTTGCGCGGCAGCGAGCGCCTCCTGCGTCTTGAGCGTGAATCGGTCGGGCTGCATCGCTAGTGAGTATAGAAGATAATCTGAGTCTGTCTATAGAAGATCTTGACCGCGGCGCCGCCCCGCGGGAGGAGATCTTGCCGCCGCTCTCGCGGGGGGAGATCCTGGCGGGACGCGGGCGGTCAGTGCCGCTGTGAACGGACCCCACGATGCGGGACGAGCTCGCGGCCCGGCGGCTGCTCGTAGACGACCAACTCGCGCCTGAACGAGCGGCGGATGCGCTCGACCTCCTCCTCGAGCTCGCGCTGGGCGCGCGCCGCACGGCGCTCGAGCTGCTGCATCCGCCGGCGCGTCGCGGCGAGCTCCTCCTCGAGCTCGAACACACGCTCGACGCCGGCCAGGTTCATCCCGAGCTCGGAGGTCAGCTCCTGGATGCGCCGGAGCTTGGCCACGTCCTGCTCCGAGTAGAGGCGGGTGTTGCCGCGCGAGCGCTTCGGCTCGATCAGCCCGCGAGTCTCGTAGATCCGCAGCGTCTGGGGATGCATGCCCGCGAGCTCAGCCGCCACCGAGATCATGTAGACCCCCTGCACGCGCTCTCCCTCCCCCGGGCCTCGCGGCGGCGTCATGAGACTTGCCGCGGGCTCATCGGCTCCCGCAAGGTCATGAGCGCACCTCGCATGGCAGCTCTACGCGCGGCTCGCGCCGAAGAGGTGAGCGCGTGGGTCGGAGTCGAGCACCTCCGCCAGGTCGTCGACCGCGGCGCGCTGGTCGGAGCTCAGCGAGCGCGGGACATCGATCGCGAGCCGGTAGCGGATGTCGCCGCGGCCCCTGCCGCTCAGCTTGGGCGGGCCCTCGCCGCGCAGCCGCTGCACGGTGCCGTGCTGGGTCCCGGCGGGCACGCGGATGCGCTTGCTGCCGGCGAGCGTGGGCACTTCGACCGTGGCGCCGCGAACCGCCTCGACGATCGTGATCGGAACGTCGAGCTCGAGGTTCTCGCCTTTGCGGCGAAACAGCGGCGACTCCGCCACGCGCGTGATGACGAAGAGGTCGCCGGCGGGCCCGCCGCGCGCACCGGCCTCGCCCTTGCCCGCGAGCTTCACGCGCGTGCCGTCCTTCACGCCCGCGGGAATGTTGACGCGGTAGCGCTTGACCTGGCGCGTGCTGCCCTGCCCGCCGCACGTCGGGCAGGGATCTGTGATCTCGGTGCCCGTGCCGCCGCAGCGCGAGCACGGCTGCGAGAGCGAGAAGAGCCCCTGGCCCTGGGAATCGATCCCGCGCCCGCCACAGTTCGAGCACACCTGCGGGCTCGTGCCCGGCTTGGCGCCCGTGCCGCGGCAGCTCAGGCACGGGGCGGCGACCGAGATGGTCACGGGCAGCTGGGCACCCTCCATCGCCTGCTCGAAGGAGACGTGCACCTCGGCCTCGAGATCACGGCCACGCTCCGTTCTCACGCGCCCACCGGCGCGCCCTGCGCCCCCACCGGCCGGCGCTCCGCCGAAGAGGTCGGAGAGGATGTCTCCGATGCCTCCTCCAAAGCTCCCGAAGCTCCCGCTCCGGGATCCAGCTTTTGGGTCGAACCCCGATCCAAAGGGGCCGCCGGAGTCGAACTGCCGTCGCTTCTCCGCGTCCGAGAGGATCGAGTAAGCCTCCTGGACCTCCTTGAAGCGCGCCTCGGACTCGGGATCGTCCGGGTTGCGATCCGGGTGGTACTGGCGCGCGAGCTTGCGGTAGGCCTTCTTGATCTCCTCGTCGGAGGCCTTCCGCCCGACGCCAAGCGTGCCGTAGGGATCCTTGAGGGCTGCCATCGCGCCGCCCTAGCCGGCCACGACCACGCGCGCGGGCCGGAGCACGCTCTCGCCGCTGCGGTAGCCCTTCTCGACCACGTCGAGGACCAGGCCCGCCTCGACGCCGTCGGCCGCGCGCGTGGAGATCGCCTCGTGGTGAACGGGGTCGAACTCCTCGCCGGTCGGATCGAAGCTGGCGATGCCGCTGCGCTCTAGGGCCCCGACGAGCTCGCCGTGGACGAGCCTGACCCCCTGCGCGAGGCCGTCGGCGGCGTCGGGAGCCGAGACAAGTGCACGCTCGAGGTTGTCGATCGCCGGCAGCAGCTCGCGCACGAGGCCGGCCTTGGCGCGGGCGCCTGCGGCGGCGAGGTCCTTCGCCACGCGCTTGCGATAGTTGTCGAAGTCGGCCTGGGTCCGCTGGGCGAGCGCCAGGTACTCGTCGCGCTTGGCCTCGGCCTCGGCGAGCACCGGTGCCCGATCGCCGAGCGCCGGCTCCTGCCCACCGAGCTCGGCCGCCGAATCCGCGTCGTCCTCGAGCGGCTCCTGGTCCGCGGCGTCCGGGTTCGCCTCATCGTCGCCCGGTGTGCCGGCCCGCGCGGAGTCGGCCGGCGGCTCGCCGTCGCGCGAGCTGTCAGAAAGCTCATTGCCAGCCGCGCCCTCCGAGGAAGCCACGCCCGGCGCCTGCTCGTGCGCCCCCACTAGCGCTCTTCCCCGTCCAC
>JBBSNQ010000050.1:0-8577 GCA_038232575.1 Solirubrobacterales bacterium
CACGGCGCGATCCTACCCGGCCACCGTTTCGCCTAGACCCTCCTAGTGCGCGCTCGTCGAGCCGCTGGGACTGGCACCGCGCTACCGGTCGTGGGAGGCAGCGTGCTCACGACGCACGCTCCAGCGCGTTGGCGCCGGGGCGGGGCGAGGCAGTCCACGCTCAGCGCGACCGCCGCGTGGGCCGTTCTGGGGGAAGTTTGGGGGAAGTCAGCACCCTAATCCTGCGGTTTTGAGCGGTTCGCCAGCGGTCGAAATCCCTGCAAACGAGGCTTTTTGCCCTTTCCCGTCGGGTGCCTTCTAGATGTAGTACATCGGCGCGGCGTGCTCCTCGCGCGCGGCGGCCTCGGCCAGCGTCGTTTCCGCCAGCACGGAGCGCAGCGAGCCGACCGCCTCGACCCACAGCGGCCCGGCAATCTCGGCCTCGGCGCCCAGCTCGCCCTCGAGCGCCTCGACGACCTCGAGCACGGTGATCTCCTCGGGCCGCCGCGTGAGCGAGTAGCCGCCCTTCGCGCCGCGCTGGCTTTGGAGCAGCCCGGCGCGGCGCAGCGTCGCGAACAGGCCTTCGAGGAACTGGACGGGGATCTCGCGCCGGCGCGCGATCTCGCCGATCGGCACCGGGCCGGTGCCGCTGCGTCGGACCAGCTCCGACAGCGCGCGCACGGCGTACGGCGACTTCGAGGTTATGGCCAGCACGGCATGCGCGAGTCTAGGTCGCTCGAGCGGCGGCGGCTTCGCCCGGCCCGCTCGAGTCGCTAGCTTCGCGGCGAGGTGAGTCAGCCCTGATGACAGAAGCCGAGATGAGCTCCACGCGACGATCTGCAACCGCGACGACGCATCTCTCGCGGGCATCGATCGCGTTGCGCTGGATCGCGCCGCTCGCGCTGATGGCGCTCATCTTCTATCTCTCCGCGCAGCCGAATCTCTCCTCGGGCCTCGGCATCATCGACCTGATCGGGCGCAAGCTCGTGCACGCCGGCATCTACGCGTTGCTGTGCCTGCTGTGGTGGCGGGCGCTTGCCACCACGCCGTTCAAGCCCCCCGCGGCGATCACCATCGCCCTCGGCTTGTCCATCGGCTACGGAGTGAGCGACGAGATCCACCAGACCTTCGTGGACGGACGCCACGGCTCGCCCATCGACGTCGGGATCGACGCCGTGGGCGCTGTGCTCGCCGCCGCGCTGATCGGGCGCCGGGGCCAGGACCGCGCGGACGCCGGGCACGCCCGGTAGCCAGCAGGCCAGGAGCGCGTCGGCCCGGCGCTAGAGCCAGCCGCGTTCTGTCGCCAGCAGCACCGCCTGCGCGCGGTCGACCGCACCGAGCTTGGCGTAGACGTTGTGCAGGTGCGTTCTGACCGTGCTCGTCGAGAGCCCGACCTCTGCCGCGATCTGCTTGTAGACCAGGCCGCTGGCGAGGTGGCGCAGGATCTCGAGCTCGCGCGCCGAGAGCGGGCAGGGCTCGCTGCTGCGACGCCGGGAGCCAGCTCCGGATCCCGAGGTCAACTCGTACATGACCGACCGCAGCGCCGGATGGTCCAGGCCGGCGGCGCGCGCGACCTCGAGCAGCGCAGGCGGGCTCACGGCCTCTCCGTGCGCGTAGTGGGCGAGCATGTCGGCGAGCCGCAGGAGCGTCCCCGCCGCGCCCGCCTGCTCAGCATGGTGGCCCTCGATGGCGGTCGCGATCGACTTCGGCAGGTTCCAGCGCCGCGCCATCACCCCGCCCACCAGAGCGTGGTCGACCCCGAGCTCGCGGCGCTCGTTGTGGATGCGCTCCTCGGGGGTGCGCGCGGTCCCGTGCACGCGCGCGGGATAGCCGTCGTAGGCGTAGGCGAGCACGAGCTTGCCGATGTCGTGCAAGAGCGCCGAGACCATCAGCTCGTCGGCGTCCGCGATATTCCGCTGGCGCGCGACCATGCTCGCCGCCCGCTGCACCGTGACGGCGTGCAGTCGGAAGCGCTCCGGTGCGCCGTTCCAGACCGGAGTGCGCTCGAAGAAGTCGAACACCGAGGCGCTCCGGGCGAGCGCTTCGACGCGCTCGGGACCCAGCAGCGCGACCGCGTCGGGCACGCTCGCGATGCGTCCCGAGCTCGGCGAGCGCGCACCGTTGGCGATCCGCATCACGGCGATGACGAGCGCGGCGTCTGACTCCACGGCGGAGACGACATCGCCCGCCGAGCTCGCGTCGGCGCGAACGACATGGAGCAGCCGGTCGCGCGACTCGGCGAGCGCTGGGAACGCCTCGAGCGCCTCGAAGGCCTCGGTCAGCTTGCGCCCGTGACCGCTGTGCCTGCGGTTGAGCGACGGCGGGACCTGCGGCGCATCGATGCGGCCTACGCCGCCCGCGCCGTCGGGATCGATGGCGGCCGCCGCGCGGGCGCTGGCCCCGCCGAGGGGGCTCTGCTGTTCCGTTTGAGCATGCTGGCGCATCATGCGTTCACCGCCCTACTGTGATCGGCAGGCAGGCGGCAAACATTGAGGCTCGCGTGCCGGGTCAGCCCTCCCGCACCCGGGCGAGCGCAGCGTCGATCCGCTCGAGCGTCTCCTCGCGCCCGAGCAGGGCCACCGACTCGAAGATCCCGGGTGAGATCGAGCTGCCGCTGATCGCCAGGCGGATCGGCTGGAAGACGGCCTTGGGCTTTACGCCGAGCTCCTCGACGAGCCCGCGCAGCGTCTGCTCGACCGGCTGCTCGTCGAAGGGGTCGACTCCGGCGAGTGCCGAGCGCGCGCGGGCCAGGCGCTCGGCGGCTTCACGCTCGGCGTCGCCCTCTCCCATGATTCTGCCCCACGCGTCCTCGTCGAACGGCTGGCGCTCGACCAGGAAGGCCGCGAGCGGCCAGAAGTCCGCGAGCGTCTGCAGCTTCTCCCGCGCGATCCGCACCGGCGCGCGCAGGCCGTCGCGCCCGAGCCGCTGCTCGAGCCTGCGCGCGAGCTCCTGCTCGTCGAGCTCGCGCAGGTAGCGCCCGTTCATCCAGCGCAGCTTGGGCTCGTCGAAGACCGCCGGGGCGCGCGAGACGCGATCGAGCGAGAAGCGCTCGACGAGCTCCGCGGTCGTGAAGAAGGTGGTCGTCTCGTCGTAGCCCCAGCCGAGCAGCGCCAGGTAGTTGCGCACGGCCTCGGGCAGATAGCCCGCGTCGCGCAGATCCTCGACCGAGGCCGCCCCGTGGCGCTTGGAGAGCTTCTTGCCATCCGGGCCGTGGAGCAGCGGCAGGTGGGCGTAGAGGGGCGGCTCGGCGCCGAGCGCCCTCAGCACCATGACCTGGCGCGGCGTGTTCGATAGATGGTCCTCGCCGCGCACCACGTGCGTGATGCTCATATCGAGGTCGTCGACAGCGACGGCGAGGTTGTACAGCGGGCTGCCGTCGGACCGCGCGATCACGAAGTCCTGGATCGCCGCGTGCTCGAAGCGCACCTCGCCCCGGATTACATCCGCGACCACCGTCGCTCCGTCTTCGGGAACGCGTAGTCGCACCGCCCCCTCGTCCTCGTAGGCGTGGCCGTCGCGCACCAGCGCTGCAATCTGCTCGCGATGGCGCTCGGCGCGCTCGCCCTGGAAGAAGGGGCCCTCGTCCCAGTCGAGCCCGAGCCAGCGCAGCGAGTCGAGGATCTGCTCGACGTTCTCGGGCGTCGAGCGCTCGCGATCGGTGTCCTCGATGCGCAGGAGGAGCGCTCCGCCCGCACCCCGCGCGAGCAGCCAGTTGTACAGTGCCGTGCGCGCCCCGCCGATGTGCAGCGCGCCGGTCGGCGAAGGGGCAAAGCGGACTCTCATGGGCTCTGACACGGTTCGATGCTAATCGGGGCCCACGTATCGCGAGCGGGCGGGCTCGCCGCCGCCCAGCAGCGGGGCGTCGAGCGCGGCTGCGACGCGATCCAGATCTTTCACCAATCGCCGCGTGCATGGAAGCCAGTCGAGCACGACGCGCAGGACATCGAGCGCTTCCGGTCGGCGCTGGCGGACGGTCCCGTCCGCTCGGTGGTGATCCACGCCGTCTACCTGATCAACTGTGCGGCGAAGGAACGGCAGCTGCGCGAGCGTTCGCTCGCCGCACTCGTGCACGCCCTGCGCCTTGGCGACGCGATCGGCGCGGACGGGGTGGTAGTGCATCCAGGCTCGCAGGTGCGCGAGCCCTACGAGGAGTCGCTCGCGCGCGTCGGCGATGCGATCCGGCACGCGCTCGCGGAGTCGGAGCGCTGCCCGCTGCTGCTCGAGAACACCGCCGGCGCGGGCGGGACGCTTGGGCGCTCCTTCGGCGAGCTCGCGGACCTGCTCGAGCGAGGTGGTGGTGGCGGCCGCGGCGCGAGCACGCGACTCGGCACCTGCCTCGACTGCTGCCACATGCTCGCGAGCGGGTTCGACATCGGCGACGCCCCGCGTCTCGCCGAGGTGGTCGACGCCTTCGACCGGGATGTCGGTCTCGACCGCCTCCGCTGCCTGCACGTGAACGACTCGAAGACGCCCCTCGGATCGCTGCGCGACCGGCACGAGAACCTGCCCGACGGCGAGCTGGGGCGCCCCGGCCTCGCGGCCTTCCTCTCAGAGCCCCGATTCGAGGGGCTGCCCGCGCTGCTCGAGGTTCCCGGGCCCGACGGCAAGGGGCCGGACGTCGGCCAGATCGAGACCGCGAGAGAGCTGCGGGCGGAGGGCCTGGCGGAGAGGGGCTGAGCAGAGGGCGCGCGACGAATGCTCGGCGAAGCTCGACCGGCGGAGCCCGACCGGCGGCGGCTCGGCCCGACCGGCTCAGCGCAGGCCGGGGGTGAGGGTCAGAGCCTGTCGCGTAGATCGAAGGCCGGGCTCGGCGCCGTGCTGCGGGTCGGAGCCTCGAAGAAGCCCGGGTTCACGCACTCGAATGCGGATCCCTCGCCCTCGTAGGCCTGCTCGACGGCGATCCGGCACTGTGGCAGCGGCGAGCGGCCGAGCTTGACGCCGCCGTAGCCCTGCCGCGTGCGTTCGGCTTCCTCGAACAGGCCGACGTCGATCTCGGCGCCGAAGACCTTGTTCATGCAGCCCATGTAACGGCGGCCCGAGAGCTCGTCGTCGTACAGGTAGAGGAACGCGCACTCGGCCGCGACGCAGCCCGAGGGGTGGACGACGCGATCGCAGAACGAGCAGCACTGACGGCACTCGCTTGCAACGGTGCTGTCGGCCGAGCCGGCCACTCGACGAGTGTACTTGGATGTGGCCAGCGGCCGTAGCGCGGCCGAGCGCTCAGGCGGCCGCGGAAGTGCTCTCGACAAGGGCCGCCCCAAGCGCAGCTAGATCGGCGCGGCAGGCGTTCGAGCCGCAGACGCGGTAGTCGGCCCCGAGTACGAGGCTCCGCTCGCCGACCCGCAGCTCGAGCTCGCGTTCGCCCGGGAAGTGGCCGACCACGTCCTTGAGCTCCTCGAGGAACGTGTCGGCAACGCCGGGTGAGATCTGCAGCGTGACGCGGGTAGGCGCAGAGGCGTTACCGGCGCCCGCGGCCTCGGCGCCCTGTGCGCGCTCGATCTCCTCGCGGCTCGGGTCGAACGGCTCGACGTCCTGCGCGACGAGCTTCGTCTCACCGGCCTCCTTGTGGTCCAAGCGCCCGCGCACGATCAGCGCGCGATCGCCCTCGAGCAGCTCTGCTGCGGCCTCGTACGCCGAGCCCATCAGCAGCAGCTCGACCTGGCCCTCGAGATCGTCGAGCGTGGCGAAGACCATGCGGTCGCCGCGCTTGGTGCGGATCTGCTTCGCCTGCGCGATCACGCCGCCGACGGTCACCCAGTCGCCGTCGCGCCGCTCGGCGAGCTCGCTCAGCGAGCACTCTACGCGCGCACGCAGCGCCGCCCGTGTCTCCTTGAGCGGGTGGCTCGAGAGGAACAGGCCGAGCGTCTCCTTCTCCATCACGCCGCGCTCGGCGCGATCGTCCGCGATCGCAGGCACGGACCGTTGCTCACGGACAGCCGTGGTCGGGGGCCGTCCGCCCCCCGCCGCGGGCTGCTCGAGGTCGAAGATCGATGCCTGGCCGAGCGAGGCGTCCTGCTGGATCGTCTGACCCGCTGCCTGCGCGCTCGGGAGCACCTCGAGCATCCCCCGCCGGCTCGCGCCCGTCGAGTCGAGCGCGCCGCAGCGGACGAGCGACTCGATCGCCTTCTTGTTCACGGCGCGGCAGTCGACGCGCTCGCAGAAGTCCCAGATAGAGGCGAACGGGCCGTCCTCACGGACGGCGACGACAGCGTCCACCGCAGCGGAGCCGACGTTCTTGACGGCGTCGAGCCCGAAGCGGACGTTGCCGCCCGAGACGACGAAGTCGTGCCCCGACACGTTCACATCCGGGGGCAGCACTTCGATCCCCATCTCCTCGCAGCGCGAGACGAGGAAGGGAACCTTGTCCTTGGTCGACATCACCGAGGAGATCAGCGCGGCCATGTACTCCGGCGCGTGATTGGCCTTGAGCCATGCGGTGCGGTAGGAGATCAGCGCGTAGCAGGCGGCGTGCGCGCGGTTGAACGAGTAGTCGGCGGCGGCCTCGTTGGCCGCCCACAGCTGCTCGGTGACCGCGGAGGAGGTGCCCGTACCCGCCGCGCCCTCCGCGAAGCGCTCCTTGAGCGAAGCCATCCGCGCGCGGTCCTTCTTGCCGATCGCCTTGCGCAGGTCGTCGGCCTCCGGTCCCGAGAAGCCCGCGATCGTCTTGGCGATCTGCATCGACTGCTCCTGGTAGAGGATCACCGAGTAGGTCGACTGCGTGATCGGGCGCAGGCGCTCGTCGATGTAGCTCACGGCGTCCGGGTTGCGCTTGTTGCGCGCGTAGGTGTCGATGTGGCGCATCGCGCCCGGCCGGTAGAGGGCGACGAGCGCGACCAGGTCCTCGAACTCCGTCGGGCGCACCTTGCGCAGCGCGTCGCGCATGCCGTCGGACTCGAACTGGAAGACGCCGGTCGACTCGCCGCGCGCGAGCATCTCGTAGGTCCGCGCATCGTCGAGCGGCAGCTCCGCCATCTCCTGACGCTTGCCCGTCGAGCGCTCGATGATGTCGAGCGCCGACTCGATCACGTCGAGGTTGCGCAGGCCGAGGAAGTCCATCTTCAAGAGACCGATCTCCTCGATCGGCTTCATCGAGTACTGGGTGACGATCTTGTAGGCGCGCTCGCCGTTCTCGCCCCCGCTGCCGCGGTCCTCGGCGAGCTGCAGCGGGACGATGTCGATCAGCGGGCGATCCGCGATCACGACGGCCGCGGCATGGATCGAGGCGTTGCGGACGGTCTGCTCGAGCCCGCGCGCGAGATCGACGATCTCCTTTGCCTGCGGATCCTCGCCGTAGGCTCGCGCGAGATCCTCGCCCGGTGCGAGGCACTCGTCGAACGACGGCGGTCGGCCCATGATCGGATCCGGGATCAGCTTCGCGAGCCGGTCGCCGGCCGCGTAGTCGTAGCCGAGCACGCGCGCGGCGTCGCGCGTGGCCGCGCGCGGGAACATGCGTCCGAAGGTCACGATCTGGGCGACCGACTCCTGCCCGTACTTCTCGCTCACGTAGCGGATCACGCGCTCGCGGCCCTTGACCGAGAAGTCGATGTCGATGTCCGGCATCGAGATGCGCTCGGGGTTGAGGAAACGCTCGAAGAGGAGGTCGTAGGCGAGCGGGTCGATATCGGTGATCGCCAGCGCGTAGGAGACGATCGAGCCGGCCGCCGAGCCGCGGCCGGGCCCGACCGCGATGCGCGAGTCCTTGGCGAACTTGACGAAGTCCCAGACGATCAGGAAGTAGGAGTCGAATCCCATGCGGCCGATCACCTCGAGCTCCATCTCGAGCCGTTCGCGCGCCGCCGCCGGCGGTGGATCGCCGTAGCGCTCCCGGAGGCCCTGCTCGGCGAGCTGCCGCAGGTAGGCGCTCGGCTCCTCGCCGCCGGGGGTCGGGTAGTCAGGAATCAGCTCGCGGCCGAGCTCGAGCTCGACCTCGCAGCGCTCGGCGATCTCGAGCGTGGTCGCCATCGCCTCCGGCCACTCGCCGAAGGACTCGGCCATCTCCTCGGAGCTCTTCAGGTAGAACTCGTTGGTATCGAAGGAGAGCTTCGGCTGGGCGAGCGTCGATTTGGTCTGGACGCAGAGCAGAGCGCGGTGATGGTCGTAGTCGCCGCGCCCGAGGTAGTGGACGTCGGCGGTCCCGACGAGCGGGCGGCCGACTTCGCGCGCGATCTTCACGATTCCCTCGTTGGCCTTGTCCTGCGCCGCGATCCCGTTGCGCTGCAGCTCGAAGTAGACGTCGTCGGGGCCGAAGACCTGGATCAGCTCGTCGGCGTGGGCCCGCGCCTCGACCGGGTTGTCGTCGACCAGCCTGCGGCAGAGGCGCCCCTGCAGGCATCCGGTTAGCGCGATGACGCCCTCCGAATGGCGCTCGAGCAGCGCCATGTCGACGTTGGTCTTGCCGCGCCGCTGGCCCTCGAGGAAGCCCGCCGAGGTGAGCTTGACGAGGTTGCGGAAGCCCTCGTCGCTGCGGGCGAGCAGGGTCAGGTGGTTGCGCTCATAGCGCACGGCCTCTGAGGCAACGTCGTCGCATAGATAGGCCTCGAGCCCGAGGATCGGCTTCACGCCGTGCTTTCGGCACGCCTTGTAGAAGTCGAGCGCGCC
>JBBSNQ010000051.1:0-8570 GCA_038232575.1 Solirubrobacterales bacterium
CGCATTCACGAGATGGCCCAGAGCGATGAGTCGCGAGCGGGCATGGGCACCACGTTGACGGCGGCGATCGTCGGCGAGCACGACGTGTCGATCGGCCATGTCGGCGACTCGCGCGCCTATCGCCTGCGCGATGGCGACTTCGAACGCCTGACGACCGACCACTCGCTCGTCGAGGATCTCGTGCGCCGCGGTGAGCTGACGCCGGAGCAGGCCGAGCACCATCCGCAGAAGTCGATCATCACCCGCGCCCTCGGCCCGGAGCCCGAGGTCGATGTCGAGACCTTCACCTGCCGGGGGCGCGAGGGCGACGTGTACCTGCTCTGCTCGGACGGCCTGACGGCGATGGTGTCCGAGGAGCAGGCCGGCCAGATACTGCGGAGCCGCTCGTCGCTCGAGGACGCGGCGCACGAGCTCGTCACGCTCGCCAACGCCAACGGCGGGCGCGACAACATAACCGTGCTGCTGCTCGAGCTCGGACTCGATCCGGCGCAGGACGAGGAGGGCGAGACGGGCGAGCTCGACAGCGCGCAGGTGCATGCCGCCCTGAGCGCAGGTGCCGGCGAGCAAGCCGTGGAGGAACACCGGGCGGAGGGAGGCCGAGCGGCTGCGCCACGGGTGGACGAGCACCGAGCGGGCGAGACGGCCGTCATCGATGCCGAGACAGCCGCACGCGCGCGGGCGCGCGGCGCCGATGACAGTCGTGACGCGGACTCCGAGACCGTGGCTGCACCCGGCGAGGTCGGCGCCGCCCTCGGCGGCCCGGCGCGGCGGCCGCGACGCAGCCTTGCCCGGCGCGCCTTGAGCACGCTGGTCGTCCTGCTGCTGCTGGGCGCGCTCACCGGCGGGCTCTACCTGGGCGGGCGGTCGCTGTACTTCGTGGGCACGAGCGACGACGGTCTCGTCGCGCTCTACCAGGGCCTCCCCTACGACGGGCCGTTCGGCACGCAGCTCTACGCGCAGCAGTACGAGAGCGGCGTGCCCGCGGCGTCGATACCGGAGTTCCGGCGCGAGCGGATTCTCGATCACCGTCTCACGAGCCGCGCCAACGCCGTGGACCTGATCCACGAGCTCGAGCTCGGCCGCATCGACCCGGGGCCGAGCTGATGTCGCCGCGCCTGCGCGAGCTCGTCGGTCTGCTGCCGGTGTCGCTGCTCCTCACAGCGGGCTTCACCGCCGTGTACCTGAGCCGGGCGGTGAACCCCGAGACGATCACGCTCACCTACGGGGCCTTCTTCCTCGGCTGCTGCGTGTTCGGCCATCTCTTCATCCGCGCCCGGCTACCCCACGCCGACCCATACCTGTTTCCACTCGCCGCTCTGCTCGCCGCCTTCGGGCTGGTGATGATCTACCGCATCGATCGCGAGCTGGCGCGCGATCAGGCCACCTGGTTCGTGATCGGCCTCGCACTGTTCTGCGCGACAGTGGTATTCCTGCGCGACTTCCGGGTGCTCGAGCGCTACCGGTACACGATTGCGGCCGCCGGGGTGGCGCTGCTGCTGATGCCGCGGCTGCCGCTGATCGGCGCGCAGACCAACGGGGCCTATCTGGCGATCGAGCTCGGCCCGATTAGCTTCCAGCCGGCTGAGTTCGCCAAGCTCGCCGTGATCATCTTTCTGGCGAGCTACCTGGGCGACAAGCGCGACGTGCTCGTGCGCGGGCGCTTCCCGCGGCTGAGCCTGCGCCACTTCGGGCCCCTGATCGTCGTCTGGGGGCTGGCAATGCTGTTGCTCGTCCTGATCCGCGACCTGGGCTCGTCGCTGATGTTCTTCGGCGGCTTTCTGGCGCTGCTGTACGTGGCGACTGCGCGCCTGTCGTTCGTCGCGGTCGGGTCGGCGATGTTCCTCGGCGGCGCCGCCTTCTTCGCCAGCACGCTGAGCTACGTGCAGGACCGCATCGATATCTGGCTCGATCCGTTCGCACCGAACGTGGTCGACGAGGAGGGCTACCAGATCGCCCAATCGATGTTCGCGCAGGCCGATGGGGGCCTCTTCGGGCAGGGCCTCGGCCGCGCGCTGTTCGAGCTGCCGAACGGCACCCCGATCCTGCCGGCCGCGCACACGGACCTGATCTACGCGCTGATCGTCAACGAGCTGGGGCTGTTCGGTGCGGCGGGCCTGCTGCTCGCCTATCTGCTGTTCGTCTCGCGCGGGTTCAAGGCCTCCCTGCTCGCATCCGAGGGCTTCTCCAAGCTGCTCGCCGCGGGCCTGACGGCCGTGTTCGCGCTGCAGGTCTTCGTGATCGTGGGGGGCGTGACGCGCGTCATACCGCTCACCGGCGTGACGCTTCCGTTCGTCTCCTACGGAGGCAGCTCGCTGCTGGCCAACTTCGTGCTGCTCGCGCTGCTCTTGATCGTCTCCCACGACGCGCGCCGTGACCGCTTTGCATTCCGCGGAGGTGTCGTGTGAATGGCCCGATCACCAACCTCTTCCGGCTCGTGCTCGTCCTCTTCGTGCTGCTGGTGGCGTTCACGTCGCGCTGGAGCGTGTTCGACGCCAGCACGCTCGCGGAGAATCCCTCCAATCGCCGTGAGCTGCTCGAGGAGCAGCGCCGGCCGCGCGGCCTGCTGCTGGCCGACGACGGCTCGAAGCTCGCCGAGAGCCAGCCGATCGGCACGGGCCAGGCCCGCCGCTACGTGCGTCGCTACCCGGATGGCTCGCTCTTCTCGCACGCCGTCGGCTACTCGTTCGTCGACCGCGGACGCGCGGGCCTCGAGCAGTCGCGCAACGGACCGCTCACCGGCGATCGCGGCGAGCTCGCATCGATCGTCGACGAGCTGGTGAGCGAGCCGCTCGAGGGATCGGACGTACGCACCGCACTCGACGCGAAGGCGCAGCGCGTCGCGCTGCAGGGCCTCGGCGGCCGCGCCGGCTCGATCGTCGTGATCGAGCCCGAGAGCGGCCGCGTCCCGGTGATGGTCTCGACGCCCAACTTCGATCCGAACCAGATCCCGGAGCGCTTCAGCCAGCTGAACCGAGCGGCAGGCTCGCCGATCTTCAACCGCGCCACGCAGGCCCGCTACCCGCCCGGCTCGACGATGAAGGTCGTGACCGCGGCGGCCGCGCTCGACAGCGGGCGCTTCACGCCCAACTCCGTCATCGACGGGCGCTCGCCGAAGACGGTGGGCGGAGTCCCGCTCAACAACTTCGGCAACGAGAGCTTCGGGGCGATCTCGCTGACGCAGGCACTGACGAACTCGGTCAACACGGTCTGGGGCAGCGTCGCCGAGCAGCTCGGCAAAGGCACGGTCTACCGCTACATGAAGCGCTTCGGGTTCAACGAGAATCCGCCAATCGACTACCCGGAGAACCAGCTCACGCCGAGCGGCGTCTTCGACGCGAAGAGCGGCAAGCTGCTCGACGAGGACGACGCGGTCGACATCGGTCGCGTGGGGATCGGACAGGAGCGTCTGCAAGTAACGCCGCTGCAGATGGCCGAGGTCGCGGCTACCGTCGCCAACGGCGGCGTGCGCATGGAGTCGCGCCTGACCGAGCGGATCGTCGGTGCCGACGGGCGCACCAAGCGGCGCATATCGCCCGAGCGCGCAACCCGGGTGATGTCGAAGGGCGCGGCCGATCAACTCAAGGCGATGATGGCGAGCGTCGTGCGCGAGGGCTCGGGCACCGCTGCTGCGCTCGAGGGCATCAAGGTGGCGGGCAAGACCGGAACGGCCGAGGTCGACAACGGCGCCTCGAACCAGGCGTGGTTCATCGGCTTCGCCCCGCTCGACGACCCCAAGATGGCGGTCGCGGTGACCGTCGAGCGCACCCAGGGGCAGGGTGGGACGGTCGCGGCGCCGATCGCCAAGCGCGTTCTGCAGGCGCTGATCCGCCGTGGCTGACATCACCGACAACACGGTCGTCGACGGCCGCTACCGGATCGCCGGCCATCTCGGCTCGGGAGGGATGGCCGACGTATTCCGCGCGGACGACGTGCGCCTCGGCCGGCAGGTCGCGCTGAAGGTGCTCCACCGGCGCTTTGCCCAGGACGAGCAGTTCGTCGAGCGCTTCCGCCGGGAGGCGCATTCGGCAGCGGGCCTTCAGCACCGGCACGTGGTGAGCGTGTACGACCGTGGGCGCCACGATGGCACCTACTACATCGCGATGGAGTTGCTCGAGGGCCGCTCCCTGAAGCAGCTGATGGCGGAGGACGCGCCGCTCTCGGAGGAACGCGCGGTCGATCTCGGCGTGCAGGTGCTCGAGGCCGCCGGCTTTGCCCACGCCGCGGGCGTTGTGCACCGCGACTTCAAGCCGCAGAACGTGATCGTCGATGAGCACGATCAGCTCAAGGTGACCGACTTCGGGATCGCCCGGGCGGGTACGTCGGAGATCACCGAGACAGGATCGATCATGGGCACGGCGCAGTACCTCTCCCCCGAGCAGGCGCAGGGGCACGCCGTGACCGAGACCTCCGATCTCTACTCGATCGGCGTGATGCTCTACGAGATGCTCAGCGGCGAGCTCCCGTTCGATGGCGACAGCGCTGTCGCCATCGCCGTCCAGCACCTCAACGAGCCGCCGCGCCCGCTGTCTGAGCTGCGGCCCGACATCGACCCGGCACTCGAGTCGGTTGTGATGCGCGCGCTCGGCAAGGATCCAGCCCACCGGTGGGAGAGTGCGGAGGAGTTCGCTTCCGCACTCGATGGCGCGCGCCGCGGCATCGATCCCGGCCCGCCGGCGCTGCTGCCGCCTGCGCCGGCGCAGCGCCAGGCGCCGATCGACCGCGAGGGGCGTACCGGCCCGATCTGGATCGCGGTGGCGCTGCTGCTGCTCGCGATCGCGGCGCTCGTGGCCTTCTTCGCCCTGCGGGGCCCGGCGCCGGTCACCGTGCCCGACGTGCGGGGCCAGCCCGTCGAGCAGGCGAGCGTGATCCTGGAGCGTGCAGGGCTTGCGTCCGAGGTCGCACTCGTTCCCTCGAGCGCCGCGCGCGGCGTGGTGATAGCCCAGAACCCGAATGCGACCGCTCAGGCCGAGCCGGGCTCGACCGTGCGGATCGATGTCTCGAGCGGGCCCGGCGAGGCGACCGTGCCCTCGGTCAGGGAGCTCTCGCGCAGGCGCGCGGTGAAGAAGCTCAACGACGCGGGCTTCAGGGTCGAGGAGGAGGAGGCAGACTCGACATCGGTGGAGGATGGGCTGGCGATCAAGACCGTCCCGGGCGCCGGTGAGCGAATCGAGCGGGGCTCGCGGCTGCGGCTGCTGATCTCGACGGGCCCCAAGCGCGTGGAGGTCCCTCAGGTCGTCGGACTCTCGCGCCGCTCGGCCGTGCTGCGCCTCGAGGACGACGGGCTCGAGGCCGTGATCGAGCAGCAGGAGTCGGACGCCGACGAGGGTGAGGTCATCTCCCAGGATCCCGAGGAGGGCTCGAAGGTCGACGAGGGGTCCCAGGTCACGCTCGTGGTATCGAGCGGCCAGCCCTCGCAAGCGCCCTCACAGGGTGCCGCGCTCGTCCCGCGCGTGACGGGCATGTCGGAGGCGAACGCCCGCTCGCGGCTGACGGGTGCGGGCTACGACGTGCGCGTGCGATCGGCTCCGGCTGACAGCGCCTCTCAGCGAGGAGTCGTCGTGCGCCAGAGCCCGCGCGGGGGGAGCCAACTCGCGCGCGGGCAGACGGTCACGATCTTCGTGGGATCGTCCGGTGGCTGAGCCGCGCGGCGCGTGAGGGTCGCGCTGCTCGCCGGGGGGCGCTCGAGCGAGCACGAGGTCTCGCTGGCATCGGCGACCGCCGTGCGCGCCGGGCTCCTCGAGGCGGGCCACGAGCCGGTGCTGGTGGAGATCGCGCGCGACGGCCGCTGGCGCTGCGATGGGGAGCCGGTGGCGGTCGAGCCGGGCGGGGGCCTGCTCGGCGCCGACGTCGTGTTTCCGGTTCTGCACGGCCCCTACGGCGAGGATGGGACGGTCCAGGGCCTGCTCGAGATCGCCGACGTGCCCTACGTCGGGGCCGGCGTACTGGCCTCCGCGCTGTGCATCGACAAGCTCGTGTTCAAGCGGGCGATGGCATGCCGCGGCCTGCCGCAGGTGGAGTTCGCGGCGGTGTACCGGGGTGGTTGCGCGAACGGGATGAACGACGATGCGCGGGCCGGGGCGAACCGTGAGACGACCGGCGGTCTCGGCGCAGGCGAGCTCGAACGGCTCGGGCTGCCGGTGTTCGTCAAGCCGGCGCGGCTGGGCTCGTCGGTGGGCATCTCCAAGGTGTCCAGGGCCGCAGAGCTTCCGCACGCCATCGACGTCGCCCTCCGCCACGACCCGCGCGTGATCGTCGAGGCCGCATCGGGCGGCATGGAGGTCGAATGCTCGGTGATCGGCAACGACGCCGATGCGATCGCTTCGGAGCCCGGCCAGATCGAGATCGAGGTCGACTGGTACGACTTCGAGGCGAAGTACGAGCCCGGCGGCATGAAGCTGGTCGTACCCGCCCCGCTCGCGGACCAACAGCGCGTGCGCGTGCGCTCCTTGGCGCTCGAGGCCTTCCGGCACACAGGCTGCACGGGTCTGGCCCGCGTTGACTTCTTCGTCGAGCCCGATGGCCGCGTGCTGCTCAATGAGCTCAACACGATGCCCGGCTTCACGCAGACGAGCGTCTTCGCACGTCTATTCGAGGCCTCGGGCATCTCCTATCCCGAGCTGGTCGATCGCTTGGTCTCGCTTGCGGTGGAGCGCTACCGGGATGCGAGCCAGCACAGCTTCTGAGCGCGGCTCGGTCGGCTGCTTCGCCGATCGCACATCCACGATCCGCGCGAACGGTTCGACTCGCCGATCAGCGCAGGAGGGTCAGCTCGTTGACATCGGCTCTGCCCTCCGGCGGCAGCTCGACGATCCAGAGCAGGTAGTTGCGGAACTCGCGCCCCGCCGTGTCGAGCGGGATCTGGGTGCGCTCCTCCACGTTCGTGCGGGCGCTGACGCGCGTCCAGCCGCCGAGCCCGGCCGGCACCGAGTCGGCGGCGTAGATCTCGACGGCGAAGCCCGGCGAGCTCGTGATCAGATCGAGCCTGCGCGCGGCTACCGGCATCGCAGCATCGAGGTAGAGGCCGACTCCCGGCTTCAGGTTCCCGAACTTCGCGTTGCTGTAGCGCTCGGTGCTCCACAGCGTGGGCTGCTCGCCATCGATTGCGTTGCGCGCGTCGTTGGCGCTCTCCCTGCCGTCGCCATCCGGCGGCGGGTCGTAGTCGTGTGCAGCGGCCTCCGCGAAGCGCACCGGCTGGAGATCGCCGCTGCCGCCAGGGGCGGCGCCGCCCGGCGTGCCGCTCTCACCGCGCGTGGCCAGCCCGGCTATGACGCCAGCGCCGAGCAGGAGCACGAGCACGCTCGCGCCGAGCACGCGCCGGGGATTGCGCAGCCGCAGCGGAGCGAGCTCGGCGGTGTCGGGAGAGAGACCCTGCAGAACGGTCGTCGCCTCGCCGGTCGTCTGACCGGCCCGCGCCGCCTCGATCGCGAGCGCCTGCTGCAGATCGTCGACCATGCTCTGGGCGTTGGGGTAGCGGCTGGCGGTGTCCTTCGCCGTTGCCCGCTCGAGCACCGCCGCAAGCGAGGCCGAGACCTCCGGGCGCCGCGCGCGCACGTCGGGCATCGGCTCACGGACGTGCTTGGTCGCGACGGCGACGTGGGTGTCGGCCCTGTAGGGAACCTCGCCGCTCAGCATCTCGTAGAGGCACACACCGAGCGAGTAAACATCCGACTGCTGGGTCACCTGCTCGCCCATCGCCTGCTCGGGGGAGACGTAGTCGGTGGTCCCGAGCACGCGGCCCGGCATCGTAAGGCGGTCGGCCTCGAGCGAACGGGCGATGCCGAAGTCGGTCACCTTTGCGCGCCCGCTCGGAGCGATCAGGGTGTTCTGGGGCTTGACGTCGCGGTGGACCAGGCGCTCGGCGTGCGCGGCGCTGAGGGCGCGCCCGATCTCGACCGCGTACGCCACGGCCTCGCCAACGGGCAGCGGACCTTCGCGGCGGATGCGATCCTTGAGCGTCTCGCCATCGACGTACTCGAAGACGATGTACGGGCGATCCTCGTCCTCGCCGGCGTCGATCGCCATCACGATGTTCGGGTGCGAGAGTTGCGCGACCGCGCGCGCCTCGCGGCGGAAGCGCTCGAGCTGATCGGGCTGCGCAGCGATCTCCGAGTGCATCAGCTTGATCGCCACGGGGCGCTCGAGCTTCTCGTCGAAGGCCCGGTAGACGGTCGACATCCCGCCGGAGCCGATGCGCTCGTCGATCCGGAAGCGACCGCTGATCAACGTTCCGATCATCCGCGTACCTATTGTGGCGGCGCGGCCCCCGTACGGGCGCCGGGCGCGGACCGGGCGCGCGACCAGGTGAGGTGCGCGACGCTTGCCTGCGCAGGGCCTGGCTCCGGTGAGGCCCTCGTCGCGGCGCTCGGTTCGGGCTAACGCGACGTTGATTCCGCAGCGTCTCTCGGATAGGCGTGGTGCGTCGCTATCGCCCTCGCTCGCGGCCGGCGACGAGGTCCCCACCGTCGCCACCCGCGCGTGGGGCCGCTCCAGCGCCCCCGCTCGGCGGCCTGGCGGTTGCCTTCAGCGGTCCGGTGAGAACGAGCCGCTGGCGTCGCCTCTGAGGTTCTCAC
>JBBSNQ010000052.1:0-8530 GCA_038232575.1 Solirubrobacterales bacterium
ACCTCCGCCGACTCCTCTAGCACCACCTCGACCGCACGCGGGTCCTTGCCGCCCTGGGCCGCGAGCTCCGCCGCTCGCACGCTCGGCTCGACGTCCGCCAGCCGGCGAACCCGTCCCTCCGCCTTCGAGACGACCTTGTGCGCGACCGCAACGATGTCTGTACCGCTGAGATCCTCGGGCGCCGCGGACGCGAGCATCGCCGCGAGGTCATCGCCCGGCGAGACCTCCGGCAGCCCGGACAGCGCGATCAGCTCGATCCGCACGGCCGTGGCTGGGTGCGGCTCGGACACCGTGGGATAAGTGGAGACGCCGGCCCCGCGACCCGCGGCCCCGCGACCCGCGGACCCGCGCGGGCCTATGTCTCGGCGGCGCCGCTCGCCGGCGCTGGGGGACTGGCATCGGCGGAGTGGGGGGAGCTCGCGATCGCGGCTGGCTCGGCTCGCTCGCTCGTCCGCGAGCGGTCCAGCTGGAAGAGAGCACCGCGCGTCATCGATGCCAGCCGCCGCCGTTCCTCGAGCAGCGAGCGCAGCGCGGCCAGGTCCTCGGCGGTGTCGACGTCGTGGGCGAGCGACTCGACCCGCTCGACCCGGTGGGCGAGGCCGGACTGCATGGCGGCGGTCACGTGGCGCTCGCAGGAGCCGGACCCGAAGCTCGGCGCGAGGGCGTCCGGCGGCGAGATCGCGAGCGCGTTCGTGCCGGTCCCGTGCCGGTCGGGCACGATCAGCGCCTGCAGCCCCTCGCGCTGGCCGCGCCCGAGCAGCTCGTCCACCTCGTGCGGATCGAGCATCGGCGTGTCGCCGGGCACGAGCAGGACGCGATCGAAGCCCTCCTCGAGCGCGCGTTCGATGCCGATGCGCACGGCGGCCGACTGGCCCGCCTGCTGGTCGTCGGCGAGCACATCCACGCGCTCTGCGCGTGCGCGCGCCTGGGCGAGCGGGTCGGAGCTGACGACCACCACCTCGTCGAGGCGCTCCACGTGGCCCAGCGCGACCAGCACGTCGGAGAACATCGCCTGCACGATCGCTTGGCGCGCGCCGTCGGGAAGCGCCGCGGAGAGGCGCTGCTTGGCGGCGTCGAAGCGCTTGACAGGAAGGATCGCGAGGGTGCGCATGAGACGGCCGAGAGACCAGCTCGACTGTAGCGCCTGGCCAGGTCGCGCTCGCCCTGGGCCGGGTCTGGGCTACTCCGCGAGCGAGGCGGCGAAGGCGAGCGTCACTTGGGCGACGCGCCGGCGCGAGTCCGCGTCGTCCATGAGCGTGTCCGCCACGAGCACGGGCGTCTCCCGTGCCCGGCCGTCCGTTGCGGCCCCTTGCTCGTCCGTTACGAGCCCGTCGATCACGCCTGCGTAGGTGCGCGCGATGCCGGCGGCCGACACCGGCAGGCCCGCGTGCGCGAAGAAGCGCTCGGTGGGGCCCTTGAGGGCGTGCCCGCCCACGAACGGGCTGACGGCGACCACCGGGGCGCTCGAGCTCGCCAGCGCCTCGCGCATCTCGGGCACCGCGAGGATCGGACCGATCGAGATGACGGGGTTGGACGGACCGATCACAATCGCCTCGGCGCCGGAGAGCGCCTCGATCACCTCCGGCGTGGGGCGGGCGGACTCGATCCCCCTGAGCTCGATCCCCTCGACGGGTGCGCTGTCGGGCTCGCGGATCATGAACTCCTGGAAGGCGCGCCAGTGCCCGCTGCTCTTCACCTGGGTGCGCACGGGCTCGTCAGCCATCGGCAGGACCCCCGCGCTCACTCCGAGCGCACTCGTGACAAGCGAGTGGGCGTCGGTGAGTCGATCGCCCGCCCGCAGGCGCTCGGTACGCAGCAGGCACATCGCGAGATCCCTGTCGCCGAGGCGGAACCACGCCTCGCGCCCGCCGCGCTCCAGAGCGCGCATGACCTCCCAGCTGTCTCCTCGCAGGCCGTAGCCGCGCTCGTCGATCTCGTCGGCCAGCCAGTAGCTGACGAGGTCCGGGTCGGGTGAGACGTGGACGCCGTAGATCTCGGCGTCGTCGGCGGTGTTGGCGATCACGCGCAGGCCGTCGCCGACCTCGTCGAGCAACCCCCGTGCCAGCTTCGCCCCGCCGGTTCCGCCGGCGAGGACGGCTACCAAAGCTCGCCCGGCAGCCCGGTCAGCTTGACGCCGGCGGTCGTCTTGTAGCGCGAGTTGACGCGGATCAGGAGCGGCGTCAGGCCCTCGACGAGGCGCGCTGCCTCGAGCGGACCGCAGTCGACCGGCCGCAGACCGTCGATGCGCCCGAGCAGCGCCGCCACGTCGCGCTTTGCCTCGGCGTCGTCACCGGTGATCAGGACGTCCTCGTCGAGAGCCTGCTCGAGGTCCGACAGGTGCTTGGCACCAACGCTGTGGAGAGCGCTCACGACGCGCACGCCATCGGGCGCCATCTCCTGAGCCTGCTCCGCCGCCGAGCCCTGGGGAACCCCGAGCAGCCGCGTCGCCTTGCCGGCGACGGCGGCGGCGACGGGCACGGTCGCGTCGACCAGGATCTGACCCTCGCCGAGCGCCTGCTTCAGGTTGGTGAGCGTCTCCGACTGGGCGCGGAAGGGCACGGCGAGGACGACGATCGGCCCCCTGGGCGCCGCCTCGGCGTTGTCGAGGCCCTCGACCTCGGCCTCGGGCAGGCGCTCGCGCAGCTTCTCGGCCGACTCGGCGGCTGCCTCGGGCCGGCGCGAGCCGATCGCGATCGGAATGCCCGCGGCCGCAAGCCGCAGGGCGAGGCCGAAGCCGAGCGCGCCGGTGGCGCCGATGATGGGCACGGTCGGATGGCTCACGCGACGCGCGAGCCTAGTCGCCGTGCCACTAGGCTGGCACGGGCATGCGCCTCGAAGGACGGATCGCGCTCGTCACCGGGGCGGCCAGCGGGATCGGCGCGGCGACGAGCCGCCGGCTGGCCGAGGAGGGGGCGAGCGTCGCCGTCACCGATCTCGACGCCGAGCGCGCCCAGGCGCTCGCCCGGGAGATCGGCGGTGCCGGCTACGAGCTCGACGTGCGCTCCACCCAGTCGATCGCCGCCGCCGTCGCGCGCTCCGAGTCCGAGCTCGGCCCGCCCGACATACTCGTCAACAACGCGGGCTACGACGAGTTCGGCTTCTTCGGGCAGACCGACGAGCAGATGTGGGATCGCGTGCTCGCCGTGAACCTGCGCGGGGCGATTGCCGTGACGCACGCCGTGCTCGGAGGCATGCACGAGCGCGGGCGCGGCCGGATCGTCAACGTCGCCTCCGAGGCGGGCCGGGTCGGCTCGCAGGGGTCGAGCATCTACTCGGCGGCGAAGGCCGGGATGATCGGCTTCACCAAGGCGATCGCGCGCGAGTCCGCCCGCTACGGGATCGCCTGCAACGCGGTCGCGCCCGGCCCGATCGAGACGCCGCTGCTGATGTCGGCCCCCGAGCAGCTCGGCGAGCTCGGCGGACGCCTGGTCGAGGGGATGGTGGACGCCACCGCCATGCGCCGCATAGGCCAGCCCGAGGAGGTCGCGGCGGCGGTGGCTTTCCTGGCCTCCGAGGATGCCTCGTTCGTGACCGGCCAGGTGCTCGGCGTCAGCGGCGGCCTGGCGATGATCTGAGGTGGGGATGCACGGACAGAGTCACGAGGACGAGCTGGGGCCGAGTCACGCGCGCTCGCGCGAGCCGGAGCCGGATGGTCGGGTCGCGGTTCGCGAGGTCGGCCCGCGCGACGGCTTCCAGAACGAGCCGGAGGTGATCGCCACCGCGGACAAGGTGCGCCTGATCGACGCGCTTGCACGCACCGGCGTGCGACGGCTCGAGCTGACCAGTTTCGTGCGCGCGGAGGCCGTTCCCCAGCTCGCCGACGCGAGCGAGGTGCTCGCCGCCATCGACATCCCCGAGGGGGTGGCCACCTCGGTGCTCGTGCCCAACGAGCGCGGGCTCGAGCGCGCACTCGAGTGGCGGGGCCGCTTCGACGAGGTCAACGTCTTCCTCTCGGCTTCGGAGACCCACAACCGCAAGAACGTGAACCGGTCAGTCGCGGAGTCGCTGGCGGGGGTCGAGCGCGTGCTCGCGAGCGCGTGCGAGGAGGGCCTGCGCTGCGAGGGTGTGAGTGCGGTCTCCTTCGGCTGCCCGTACGAGGGCGAGGTGCCGCGCGAGCGTGTGCTCCAGCTCGCCGAGCGCCTTGCAGCGGCCGGCTGCTCGGAGGTCGGCTTCGGCGACACGACCGGCATGGCCAACCCGCGCCAGGTGGGCGCGTTCTTCGCGGCGGCGCGTGAGCGTCTCCGCGATGTCGAGCTCACCGCCCACTTCCACAACACCCGCGGGCAGGGGCTGGCCAACGTGCTGGCGGCGCTCGACGCGGGGGTGTGCTCGTTCGAGTCCGCCTTCGGCGAGCTCGGAGGCTGCCCGGTTCCGCGCGGGGCGACCGGCAACATCGCCAGCGAGGATCTCGTCTCGATGTTGCACGAGATGGGGCTCGAGACCGGGATCGACCTCGAGCGCCTGCTCGACTGCGCGCGCGAGGCGCAGCGGCTCCTCGGACGCTCGCTCTCCGGGCACCTGCTGAGCGCGGGCCCGATCGATTGGGGGGGCTCCGACGCGATCCGGTAGCCTCGCTCGCCCTCCGTCCGCGATCGCGAAAGAGGGTGAGCCGAGCATGTCCCGCCACACCGATTTTCTCCCCAGTGTCCGTCCCGGCCGGCAGCGCCGCGGACGCAAGGCCGTGCTGCTGGCCTCTGTCGCCGCCTTTGCCGTCGCCGGCTGTGGCGGCTCGGAGGGCGCGGCCGAGCAGGCTGAGGGTCAGAATGCCGCGGGCCAGCAGGAGGAGCACGGCGGCGAGCAGGCGTCGAAGCAGCGCTTTCCCGAGATCGTCAAGGTCGAGCCGAGCAAGGAGGGGCGCGGCGGCACCTACAACTTCGCGGTGACGATCAGCTCGCCCTACGACACGCCCGAGCGCTACGCGAGCGGCTGGCGGGTGCTGACGCCGAGCGGTGAGCAGATCGCCGAGCACATGCTCGGCCACGACCACGCCGACGAGCAGCCGTTCACGCGCAGCCAGCGCGGCGTCGAGATCCCGGAAGATGTCCGGGAGGTGCAGATCGAGCCCAAGGATCTGAAGAACGGCTACGGTGGCAAGAAGGTCACCGTGCAGCTGCCCTCCTGAGCGTGAGCGCCGGCTGAGCGTGAGCGGGCTTCGAGGTCCAGGGGCCGCGGGCCTCGCGTTGGCGGCTGGCCTCGCGCTGGCGGTCGCGCTGCTCGCGGGCTGTGGTGGCGCGTCCCGGTCGGAGCCGGCCACCGCGCCGCCCGAGCGATCTGCGCCCGTTCGCAGCGACGACGACGGCCCGCTGCGCAACGAGGGCGGCCCGAAGGTCGAGACGGTTGCGACCGGTCTCGAGATCCCCTGGGACATCGCTTTTCTGCCGGACGGCAGGGCCTTGATCACCGAGCGCCCCGGGCGCCTGCGCTTGCTCTCGCGCGCGGGCAAGCTGCGGTCGAAGCCGCTCGCAGAGATCCCCGTCTCGGCGGTCGGCGAGGGCGGGCTGCTCGGCGTCGCGGTCGACCCCGAGTTCAAGGACAACGACTACGTCTACCTCTACCGCACGACGCGAACCGGCAACGTCGTCACGCGATACCGCCTGCGCGACGGGAGCCTGCGGGAGCAGGCGACGATCATCAAGGGCCTCGAGTCCTCCGCGATCCACAACGGCGGCCGGATCGAGTTCGGCCCGGACGAGCGTCTCTACGTCTCGATCGGCGACGCCGCCAAGCCGCAGCTCGCCCAGGATCCGCGCGCCCTGAACGGCAAGCTCCTGCGCATGGCCCCGCGCGCCTACCGGGGCTCGGGCGGCCGCCCCGAGGTCTACTCGCTCGGCCACCGCAACCCTCAGGGCTTCGACTGGCAACCCGACTCCGAGCGGCTGTTCGAGGACGAGCACGGGCCGACGGGCAACGACGAGGTGAACCTGATCCGCAAGGGGGCCAACTACGGCTGGCCGGACATACGCGGCTCAGCGGAGCGCTCCGGGTTCGTCTCGCCGATCGTGCTTTACGAGGAAGAGATCGCGCCGTCGGGGGCAACGTTCGTCACCCAGCCCGGATCGTCTTGGACGGGCGACTACCTGATCGCCGCGCTGCGCGGCCAGCAGCTTCGCCGTGTGGCGCTCGACGGCGAGCGGATCACCGCCAACGAGCCGCTCTTCGAGGAGCGCTTCGGCCGCCTGCGCACGGTGACCGAGGCGCCCGACGGCACCCTCTACGTGCTCACGAGCAACCGCGACGGCCGCGGCAATCCCGACTCGAGCGACGACCGCGTGCTGCGGGTCATACCGCCCGCGGGCTGAGCCGGCGGCGGGCCGCACCGCTCACAGCGGGCCCGCCCGCGCCAGCGCGTCGGGACCGAGCTCCTCGAGCGAGGGGTGGCCGCTGAGGGCGAACGTCAGGTCTAGATCGGCCAGAAAGCCGCGAACGACCTGGCGCACGCCCTCCTCGCCCGAAAGCGCCAGACCCCACATGTAGGGCCGGCCCAGGAGCACCGCCCTCGCGCCCAGGCAGAGCGCCTTGAAGGCGTCGGCCCCCGAGCGGATCCCGCTGTCGAACAGGACCGGGATCGAGCCCGACACGGCCTCGACCACGGCAGGCAGCGCATCGAGCGCGGCTACCGCGCCGTCGACCTGGCGCCCGCCGTGGTTTGAGACCACGATCCCGTCGACCTCCGCCCGCAGCGCGCGGCGCGCGTCGTCGGGATGCAGGATGCCCTTCAGCACGATCGGCAGGCTCGTCGTCTCGCGGAGGAATGCGAGCTCATCCCAGGTGACGGTGGGATCGGAGAAGATCGACAGGAAGTGCCCGACCGCGGCGGCTTGGTCTTCCTCGGGAGGGAGGGTGAGCGCGGCGCGGAACGCCGGATCGGCGAGGTAGTTGGCGATCCCCTCGGCCCACAGGAAGGGAAGGTAGGCGCGCGCGAGGTCACGCGGACGCCACCCGAGCAGCCAGGTGTCGAGAGTCACGACCAGGGCGGAGTAGCCCGCGGCCTCGGCGCGCCCGACAATGCTCGCGGCGACGTCGCGGTCGCTCGGCCAGTAGAGCTGGAACCAGCGCGTGGCGGTCCCCATGGCTTCTGCGACCTCCTCGAGCGTCCGCGAGGAGGCGGTGCTGAGCACGATCGGCACCCCCGAGCCGGCTGCTGCGCGCGCGACGGCCGGCTCGGCGTCGGCGTGGGCGATCGACTGCACGCCGATCGGTGCGAGCGCGACCGGCGCGGGCAGCTCGGAGCCGAACAGCTGCGTGCCGAGCGAGCGCTCGCCGACGTCGCGGAGCATGCGCGGGACGATCCGCCACTGCCTGAAGGCCTCTTCGTTGACCCGCATCGTGTCTTCGGAGCCGGCGCCCCCCGCGATGTAGCCGTAGGCGCCTGGATCGAGCACCTCCTTGGCTCGCCGGCGGAGCTCTTCGGGGTCGAACGGCAGCGCCGGCAGTTGGCCTGCGAGCCGCCCGGCATAGACCTCGTTCTGGTAGCCCGCCAGGACGGGCTGGGGGTCGTCGGCCGGCATCCCGCGGCCTAGCGCCCGGCGAACTCGGGCTGGCGCTTGGCGGCGAGCGCTCGGGTGCCCTCGGCGAAGTCGGCCGAGCGAGCGAGCTTGTACTGCGCGGCGATCTCGCGCTCGAGCGTCTCGGTCAGCGCCGGCTTGGCCACGGCGTCTAGGACTCCCTTCGCGAGCCCGACCGCCAACGGCGCACAGGCGAGCAGCTCGTCGCACAGCGACTGCGTGAGCGACTCGAGCTCGGCGGCAGGCCCGATGCGGTTGGCGAAGCCGATTCGATATGCCTCGTGGCCGTCGACCAGCCTGCCGGTCATGATCAGCTCCTTTGCGATGCCGAGCCCGACGACCGCGGGCAGGCGCGAGCAGCCGCCGACATCCGGCAGCAGGCCGACGCGCGTCTCGACGAGGCCGGCGACAGCGTCCTCGGCCATCACGCGAAGGTCCGCTGCAAGCGCAAGCTCCATCGCTCCCCCGATGCAGCCGCCGTGGATCTCGCAGATCGTTGGCTTCGGCATCTGCTCGAGCAGGTTCCACGCGCCGAGGATGCCCTCGCGGAACGGGATCAGCATGTCCGGGTTCTCGGACAGCTCGCTGAGGCCGCCGAAGTCGACTCCCGAGGAGAACATCGGGCCGTTGCCGCGAACGACGACGCAGCGCACCTCCGGGTCGTCGCGAGCCTCCTCGAACGCCTCCCCGAGCGCGCGGATCAGCTCCTCGCTGAGCGCGTTGCGTTTCTCCGCGCGCTGCATGACGATGCGGCGCACGCCGTCGCGATCCTCGATTCCGACTAGTCCCATGTACGCTCCCGGCGCTCGAGTTCAGAAACCGACACGGGAGTGAAGCTAATGGAGATCTCCAAGGTGGGCGTCGCAGGCGCGGGTCTGATGGGTCACGGGATCGCGCAGGTCTCGGCACAGGCCGGCTACGACGTCGTGCTTCTGGAGGTCGAACAGGGCAAGCTCGACCGCGGGCTCGCCAACATCGAGAAGCAGCTCGCGCGCGCGGTCGAGAAGGGCAAGGCCGAGCAGTCG
>JBBSNQ010000053.1:0-8504 GCA_038232575.1 Solirubrobacterales bacterium
CGTCGGGATCGCCGCTCTCCTCCTCCGCGCCGTCCTCGTCAGATGAATCGCCGTCGTCTCCCTCACTCGGCGAGCCGTCCTGCCCGCCGTCGTCCTGCTCGCCGGGCGTCTCGGATTCGTCGGGCTCCTCGGACTCGTCCGGCCCCTCGGGCGCATCGCCGCCGTCCTCGTCATCCAGGGTCTGCGCCTGCCCTCCGCCGTCGCCGTCCCGGTCGATGCCGATTCCAACGACGGTCGCCTCGTCGTCCTTCACGGTGTTCAGCGTGATGCGGTAGACGAGCGCGTCGCCGTCGGGCCGGACGCGGAACTCGACCAGGTCGGCGGCGTTGTTGCCGTAGCGATCGTCGGTCGGGTAGAAGACGTCGCCGGCTGTCGGCGAGAAGTTCTGGCTGTCGTCGTTCGCGCCGACACGGCTGCCGCGGCCTGGGAGCGTGTTGGCGCCGCGATCGTCGAACAGGTAGTCCTGGTAGAGGTATTCGCCGTCGCGGTAGGCGTCAGTCCCCGATACGAGCAGCGGCCCCGCGCGGAAGGGGCTCGTGACGTCGAGTAGCGGAACGTCCGCGGCGTCCTCGTAGAGGAGCGGCGGCCCGGGGCGCTCGCCCGAGGAGACCTCGGGCAGCGATCCGGCCCGTGCGTGCGTGGGCAGGGCGAGCACCGCGGCGGCCACGACCAGCGCCAGCTTCAGTCCGGCCGAGCGGGTCGCTCCCTCCATCGCGTGCAGTCTACGGCGTGCGCGGGAGCCGTGCGCCGGTGTGCGGGGCCTGGCGGCCTGGGTCCGCGGAGGCACGGCAGCCTGGTCCGCGGAGACACGGCAGCCCGGCCCGCGGAGGCGCCGCGTCCTGATCCGCGAAGGCGCGGCGGCCCTCAGGCGCGCGCGGTCAGTCCTCGAAGAAGGCGTAGCCGTAGGCGCCGCGCCGCAGCGCCAGCTTGGCGATCGCGGTCGTGCGCTCGTCGTCGTTGCGCTCGGTGCGGTCGAGGGCCTGCGCGACGCGGCCGGCGGCACGCGTGCAGAAGGTCTCGGCGATGTAGCGCTCCTGCCCCGAGGGCTCGACGCCATGATCCTCGAAGACCGAGCTCACGCGCGAGAGCACGGCGATCTGCGCGTAGATGTCAGACACTGCGGAGGAGAGACGCTTCAGCTGGAACTGGCGCTCCTGAATCGCGCTGCCGTGCTCGCGCAGAAGCGCCTCCGAGACGCTGCGCAGGCGACCCACCTGGTCCCCGACCGAATCGGTCAGCTTGCGCAGCTCGCGGTGGCCGAGCGTGATGCGGTCGGGGCGCACCTGGCGCTGCACCCGCCCGCCGACGTAGTCGGCGAGCACGCCCAGGGAGCCGATCGGGTGGCGCAGGTCGAGCTGCTCGAGCTCGCGCAGCTCTTGGCCCAGCGGTCGCAGGCCGCTGAGCGCTGTGAACAGCTGCAGGACGTCGTTTGCGCCCTCGAAGATCGGGAAGATGCGCAGGTCGCGCAGCATCTTCTCCCAGGGCTCGTCGCGCATGTAGCCCTCGCCGCCCTTCAGCTGCAGCGCGCGGTTTGCCTGGTACCAGAGGAACTCGGTGCCCGAGACCTTGCACATGGCCGACTCGAGCGAGTAGTCCTCGACCCCTCGGTCGACGAGGCCGGTCGTGAGGTAGGCCATCGACTCGACGCCGAAGAGCTGCGAGACCATCCAGCCGATCTTCTCCTGGACGAGCTCGAAGTCGGCCAGCGGGTGCCCGAACTGGCGCCGCTCCTTGACGTGGGCGATCGCGCGGTCGAGCAGCGCCTTCGCGCCTCCCACCGAACCGGTCCCGAGCGAGAGGCGTCCGTTGTTGAGGATCTGCATCGCGATCCGGAAGCCCTCGCCCGGCTCGCCGAGCACGTTCTCGGGCGGGACGCGGATGTCGTGGTAGTCGAGGCGGCGGAGGTCGTTGGCGCGCAGGCCCATCGTGTCGTAGCGCCCGCCGACCTCGAGGCCGTCCATTCCCTTCTCGAGGATGAAGGCCGTGTGGCGGTCCTCGCCGTCGATCTCGGTACGCGCGAAGGTGACGAGCACCGAGCCCTTGTCGCCGTTGCCGATCCAGCGCTTCTCGCCGTTCAGCTTCCAGGAGCCGTCGGGCTGCAGCGCCGCCCGCGACTCGAGGTTGTAGGCGTCGGAGCCCGCGTTCGGCTCGGTCAGCGCGAAGCCGGCAAGCTTGCGCCCGGAGGCGAGGTCGGGGAGGAAGCGCTGCTGCTGGTCCTCGGTCCCGAACAGCGCGATCCCCTTCATCCCGATCGACTGGTGCACCCCGAGCACCACCGCCAGCGTCGCGTCGATCGCGGCGATCTCCTCGAAGACCCGGCAGTAGCCGGTCTGCGAGAGGCCTTGGCCCTCATAGCGCTCGGGCACGTAGAGGCCGAGCAGCCCGCGCTCACCGAGCGCAGCCACGAAGTCGTCTCCGATCCAGCGCTGCTCTTCGGCCACACGCGAGTCGTAGCTCTCGTCAGCGAGCTCGCGCAGCGAGTGGATCAGCTCACGGACGCGGCGCTGCTCGTCCTCGTCCGGCTGTGGATAGGGAAAGACGAGCTCCTCGTGGATCTCGCCCAGGAAGAGCGCCTTGGCGAACGAGGAGACGGTGCCCTGCTCGGAGCCTCCGGTTGTGGTGGTCGCGCTCTCCACTCGTCGCAGGTTAGGGATAGCCGCGGGCGGGGCTGATGGCGGCCATCGGCTGCCGCTGCGCCCCGAACCTCGCCCCGGCTGGCCCTACCCCCGCGGCGGGACGATCTTGATGATGCGGTCCTCGCTGTCGCCGCGGCTGTTGCTCGTCAGCGCGTAGAGCGCGCCATCCGGGCCTTCGACGACGACCCGGATACGGCCGAAGCGGTCCTCGAACAGCGCTTCGTTGCGTGTGATCCGCGTGCCGGAGAAGCTGAGCCGCCGGATCTGCCTGCCGCGCAGGGCGCCGATCAGGTAGTCGCCCGTCCACGCCGAGCCCCTGCGCTTGACGAAAGTCGCCCCGGAGGGGGCGATCGCGGGGGTGTAGAGCGTGAGCGGCGTGCGCAGGCCGCGGCGGCGCTGCCGGCCCTGGATGCGCGGCCAGCCGTAGTTGCGCCCCTTGCGCAGGAGGTTCACCTCGTCGTTGCCGGTGGGCCCGTGCTCGTCGGCGAATAGCCGGTTCGAGCCGGGCTGCCAGTCGAAGCCCTGCACGTTGCGGTGCCCGCGCGTGTAGACCTCGGGACGGCCGCCGCGCCCGCGGTAGCGGCTCGCCGGCATGCGCAGGACCTTGCCGTTGAGCGAGCGCCTGCTCTGGGCGAGCGACGGCCGGCCGGCGTCGCCGGTGCCGATGTAGAGGCGCCGGTCGGGGCCGAAGCGGATGCGCCCGCCGTTGTGGATCGAGGCCGCCGTGATGCCGCGCACGATCGTCCGCTGCGGGCTCAGGCGCCCGCCCGCATAGCGGTAGCGCGTGACGCGGTTGTCCCTGCTAGTGGTGCGGAAGAGGTAGACGAAGCGGTTGCTGCTGAAGCTCGGATCGACCGCGATGCCGAGCAGGCCGCCCTCGCCGGAGGCCTTGACGCCGATCCGCGCGACCGTTCCCGAGCTCAGGTTGCCGTCCTTCGTGAGCAGCCTGACACGTCCCGGGCGCTCGGTGACGAGCGCGGTGCCGTCCGGCAGGAAGGCCATGTCCCACGGGACGACCAGTCCGGTTCCCGCCACGCTGACCTGTGGATCGCCCGGGGAGCGCTCGGGCGCCTCCTCCTGGCCGGGCTGCTGACCCGGTGGGGGCTGCTGGCCCGGTGGAGGCTGCTGCGCAGCAGCGGCCGCCGGCAGGAGTGCCGCGGCGCAGGCGACGGCTGCCATACGTGCCAGGTCTCTGAGGTTCACGAAGCTCGCTCCTCGACTCGGATTCAGGTACGGGCGTCCCGGGTAGGCTGCGGGCCGACAGCGTATCGACTGCCCAGCCCCCCTCAACCGTGCACGATACGGCCGCCTGCTCCGGCCAGGGCGTGCCCTGCCGAGAGTTTCGCGCGCCGTAAGGCGCCTCCGGGGCGGAGGCTGAGTGGCCGGACCGCTGATCGGCGTCGACCTCGGGGGGACAAAGCTCGCCGTCGCGAGCCTCGAGGATGGAGAGCTGGGGCAGGCGGACACCGCGCCGACGGAGACCGAGAGCGCCGAGCGGTTGATCGATCAGATCGTCGCCGCCGTCGAGCGGGTGCGCGCCGACGACACCCGCGCCGTCGGCGTGGGCATACCGTCCGTGATCGACACCACCTCGGGCTGCGCTCGCTCGAGCGTGAACGTACCGCTGCGCGACGTGCCGCTGCGGCGCGTGCTCGGCGAGCGCCTCGATATGCCCGTCTACGTGGACAACGACGCCACCTGCGCGGCGCTTGCCGAGGCCCACGAGGGGGAGCGCCTCGTCGTGCGCGACCTCGTGATGCTCACGATCGGCACGGGCGTGGGCGGTGGCCTCGTGCTCGGCGGGCGCGCCTACCGCGGGGCGACAGGAGCGGCCGGTGAGCTCGGGCACATGATCGTGGGGGCGGATCTGAACGGCGGGGCGCCGGCTGCGGGCGAGGACTTCCCGCGCGCCGGCTCGCTCGAGCAGCTCGCACGCGGGGGCGCGCTCGACGCGCTCGGCTCGGAAGCGGCAGCGCGCGATCCCGAATCGGTACTGGGCCGTCTGGCCGCAGGCGGGCACGAGATCGACGGTCGCGACGTCGTCGAAAGCGCTCGCGGCGGGGATGCCGAGAGCGCGCGCCTCGTGCGTGTGCTCGGCGAGCGGCTCGGGGTGGGGATCGCGAACGTGATCAACGTCTTCGATCCCGAGGTGGTCGCCGTCGGCGGCGGCGTCTCTGCCGCGGGCGAGCTGCTGCTCGAGCCGGCGCGCGAGAGCGCGTGGCGCTTCGTGCTCTCCGGGGTCGGGACCCGCACCGAGATCAGGGTGTCACGCTACGGGGGCGAGGGCGGGCTCCGGGGAGCTGCGCTGCTGGCCGGACAGGAGCTCGCGGAGGAGCAGGCGTGAGCGGAGGAGGAGGCGTGAGGAACGACAGCGAGGAGGAATCATGAAGGTCGCTTGCGGCTTCGACCACGCGGGGTTCGAGCTCAAGCCGGCGCTGCTCGAGGCGCTCGGCGCGGCGGGCCACGACACGCTCGACCTCGGCACCGACTCGACCGAGCCGGTCGACTACCCCGACGTCGCGCTCGACGTCGCGCGCGCGGTGCTCTCGGGGGCGGCCGAGCGCGGCATGCTCGTCTGCGGCTCGGGGGCCGGAGTGGCCGTCGCGGCGACCAAGGTGCCCGGCATCCGCGCGGCGACCGCGCACGACACCTACACCGCGCACCAGGCGGTGGAGCACGATGACGTCAACGTCCTCTGTCTCGGCTCGCGCGTGGTTGGCTCGGCGCTCGCAGCAGACATCGTGCGGGCGTTCGTCGGCGCGACCTTCAGCGCCGAGGAGCGCCACGAGCGCCGTCTGGCGAAGATCGACGCGATCGAGCATGGTGACGCGCTCCCCGGGCGCTGAGGCAGGCGTGACGCGCCCGACGATCGGGGCCGCTGCCGAGGCTCTGGCGTGACGCTCCCGATCGTCGAGCTCGACGCCGGCGCATGACGCGCCTCACGGTCGAGGTCGACGCCGAGGCCGTGGCGGTCGCCACCACGGAGCTGCTCGCCCGGCTGCTCGAGCAGGCGCGCGCCGCGCGCGGCCGCGCGCACCTCGTGCTCGCCGGCGGGACCACGCCACGGCGCGCCTACGAGCTGCTCGCCGCACGGCTCGGGGGCTGGGAGGACGTCGAGCTGTGGTTCGGGGACGAGCGCGCGGTGCCGCCTGACGATCCGGACAGCAACTACGCGATGGTCGCCGAGGCGCTGCTCGCCCGTGTTGCCGTCCCCGAGGGGAACGTCCACCGGATCGCCGCCGAGCGGGACGCTGCGAGCGCCGCTGCTCTGTACGCCCAGCAGCTGCGAGCGCGCATGCCGCTCTCGCCCGAGGGGGTCCCGATCGCCGACGTCGCGCTGCTCGGCCTCGGGGAGGACGGGCACACGGCCTCGCTCTTCCCCGGCAGCTCAGCGCTCGAGAGTCGGGACCTGTGCGTGGCGATCGACGGCGCCCCGAAGCCCCCGCCAGAGCGCGTGACGCTCACGCTCGAAGTGCTGCGCCACGCCCGCAGGATCGTCTTCGCGGCCACCGGCGCGGGCAAGGCGGGCGCGGCACTGGCCGTTGCGGGCGGCGCGGACGAGGCCGTTCCGGCGAGCCTGCTGGGCGGCCCGGGCACCGACCTCATCGTAGATCGCGCGGCGATGCCCTCAGAAACCTGAAGGGCTCCTCAAGCGCGCACGCCGGCGAACGGGCTCCGCTCGGTGGCCTGCTCGGCGCGGATCACGTGCATGACCGCGTTGATCAGCGCGAGGTGCGTGAACGCCTGGGGGAAGTTGCCGAGGTGGCGCCCGCTCGTCGGATCGATCTCCTCGGCGTAGAGCTCGAGCGAGCTCGCGCAGCCGAGCAGCTTCTCGCATAGCTGCCGCGCCCGGTCGGTCTCGCCGATCTCCGTAAGCGCGGAGACGAGCCAGAACGAGCAGACGGCAAACGATCCCTCCTCGGCACCGCCGAGGCCGTCGTCGGTCTCGGCGGTCCGGTAGCGCAGGACGAAGCCCTGCTCGGTCAGCTCGTCCGCGATCGCGAGCACGGTCGCGCGCACGCGCTCGTCGTCGGCGGGCAGGAAGCGCACGAGCGGGATCAGCAGCACGGCGGCGTCTAGCGCGTCGGTGCCGTAGTGCTGGACGAACACGCCGCGATCGTCGACCCCGTTCTCGCAGACATCGGCATGGATCTGATCGGCGGTCTCGCTCCAGCGCTTGGCCAGCTCGTCCTCCCCGCGCAGCTCGGCGAGGCGGGCGCCGCGATCGGCAGCGACCCAGCTCAGGATCTTCGAATGGGTGAAGTGCTGCGGCTCGCCGCGCACCTCCCAGATGCCGCGGTCGGGATCGCGCCAGTTCGCGCAGGCATCCTCGACCTGGCGCTCGACGATCGGCCAGATCCACTCGGGCACGCGGTCGCGCGCCTTCATATGCAGGTACACCGAGTCGAGGAAGGAGCCCCAGACGTCGTGCTGGACGTGGTTGTAGGCGCCGTTGCCGCGGCGCACGGGCTGCGCCCCCTCGTAGCCCGCGAGATGATCGAGCTCCTCCTCCTCGAGCTTCTTCTCGCCGTCGACGCCGTACATCACCTGGAGCCCGTCCTCCGGACCGACGGCGTCGACGACGAAGTAGAAGAACTCGTCGGCCTCGCGGCCGAAGCCGAGCGTGTAGAGGCCCCAGAGCGCGAGCGTCGAGTCGCGGATCCAGCTGTAGCGGTAGTCCCAGTTGCGCTCGCCCTGCGGGGTCTCCGGCAGCGAGGTCGTGGCGGCGGCGAGCATCGCGCCGGTCGGCTGGTAGGTGAGCCCCTTGAGCGTCAACGCGCTCCGCTGCAGGTAGACGCGCCAGGGATGGTCGGGCATCTGGCGACCCCCCTCGAGCCACTCGCGCCAGTACTTGCTCGTGCCCTCCATGCACTCGAAGGCATCGTCGTAGGTCCCCGGCAGCTCGCGCTCGGACGACCAGCAGAGGGCGACGAACACGCTGTCGTTCTCGTGCAGCTTGGTCTCGGCGAGCGCGCGGTGGCCCTCGAAGCCGAGGCGCAGATCGGTGCTCATGCGCAGCGTGGTCCCCTCCGCGTGCTCGCGGGCTCCGTGCCCGCCGCCTCCGCCCTGGCCGCCGTCGCGAGCGCCGGCGGCATCCCCGCCGTCGCGCTTGGCGCAGGCGCGGTGGTAGCCGGGGCCCTCGTACGACCAGCCCGCGCGCGTGCGGCCGTAGTCGAACGCCGGCTTGCAGTCGAGCTCGAGCTCGACCGTGCCCTGGACGCAGCGGATCGTGCGCAGCAGCATGTGCTCGGCGTCGTAGTCGGTCGGCGTGCGCCGGTGGGTCGACGAGCGCGACTGCTCGTGGCGCCAGGGGCCCATCACGAGCGCATCGCGCACGATCAGCCAGCCGGTGCGAGTCATCCAGGTCGTCTCGAGCACAAGCGTTCCGGGCAGGTAGCGCCGGCTCGCGGGGACGACGGTGTCGGCGGGGCCGACGCGAAAGCCGCCGGCGTCGCGGTCGAGCAACGCGGCGAAGACGCTCGGGGAGTCGGGACGAGGCAGGCAGAGCCACTCGACGTTTCCGCTCGGCGCGACGAGAGCCGTCACGTGGCAGTCCGACAGAAAGCCATAGGAGGCGATCGGCGGGAAGGCGCTTCGCCGCAGCCCGCCCTGCTCGAGGCTCATGGCAGCATCGCCCGCGCGTCCGCGAGCGCCGGCCGGTAGAAAGGGTCGCGCAGCAGGCCCTGGCGGATCCCCTCGCCCAGGATTCCCCCCTCGCCGCGGGATGCGCCGAGGATGACCCACGAGGACTCGTGCCCAGCAGGGGTCCGGCGCGACGCCGCAAGGCCGCCCGGACCGCGGTCGAGCGAGAGCTCGAGCCCGGACGTCGTGCCGAGCGTCACGCCGGCGAGCCCGGGCGCGTCCTGA
>JBBSNQ010000054.1:0-8475 GCA_038232575.1 Solirubrobacterales bacterium
CATAGCGATTACCGAGGACGATGAGCTCGCCGAGGCGCTCGCTCAGGTGAGGCCCTTGGTACGAAGGGGACCTACCTCCATGCTCGTGCGCGAGTTGGCGATGAGAGGAGTGGGAGTGCTAGGCGTCCTTGCCGAGCAAACTGTGAAGCTCCGAGCGAGCTAGCGGATCGACGCGCTTCAGGCCGGCGACCTCGTCGAAGCCCTGATCCGCTGAGACGAGCACCTCGATGCCGTGCGCCATGCAGGTGCCGGCATGCAGACGGTCGTTGGCGCCGAGCCCCGGGGCATTGACCGAGAGCGCGAGGCGGAACGCTTCGTCGCCGACCGCCAGCAGCGGCGTCATCAGCGTGTAGGCGCGCTCGGTCAAGCCGTCAAGCGGGCCCGCCCGCCCGGAGAGCTCGAGATGCCAGACCTCCTCGAGGACGGCGGTCGACGTTCGGCCCTCCGCATGGCCTCGTGCGACCGCCTCGAGCAGCTCGAGGCATGGCTCGCGGAAACGGCTGGGGACGGCGCTGTAGATCAGGACGTTTGCGTCGAGGAAGAACGTCAACGCGAGGCCGAGAAGGTCAACGCGCGCTGGAGGACGAGGCTGCCTCCGGCTGCGCGTCCCGCTCCTCCGCGACGACGAGGGCATCCCGCTCCTCTGTGACGACCTCGTTCAGCTCCCCAGGGGAGAGGAAGCGACCCTCGGTTGCCCTGATCCCCTCCAGTGCTCGCAGGCGGTCGTCCTGACTCACCGTCCCGAAGCGAGCGTCCACCGCTTGGCGGATCAGGCTGCCAACCGAGGTCCCGCGGCGACGCGCCTCGGCCTCCAGGCGGCGCCGCTGGTCGGGGCTGACGAGGATCTGCAGGCGCTCTGTAAGCATGCTCATACCATATACATACACCGCGCCCCCACCCTCCCGCGCGGTGGCGCACACCATCGCTGCCGAGCGACCGGCCAAGGCAACCCGCCTCGGAGCCGCCGACCGCGGTGGTCAACCGTTTCGTCGGCCCCGCCCGCTCCGTTCCGTCGGCCCCGCCCGCGAGACTACGCGGGTGTCCAACCTCGCCACACGCTGGGAGTGCCCGACGTACTCCGTGGCTGCCGCCGATCACCTGCGCGGGGAGCTCGGGGTGTCGGCGGCCGTCGCTGCGATCCTCGTGCGGCGCGGTCACGACACCGTTCCGGCGGCGCTGCGCTTCCTGCGCGCCGAGGAGCGGCACGACCCGTTTCTCTTTGCCGGCATGGACGCCGTCTGCGCGAAGATCCTCGGCCACGTCGAGCGCGGCTCGCGGATCGTCGTCCACGGCGACTACGACGTCGACGGCGTCTGCTCGACGGCGATCGTGGTCAGAGCGCTCCGCGCGCTCGGGGCGGATCCCGCCTGGCTGATTCCGAGTCGCCTCGACGACGGCTACGGCCTCACGCTCGACACGGTCGCGCGGCTCGAGCGCGAGCGTGCGGAGCTCGTCATCACGGCCGACTGCGCGATCACCTCGGTGCGGGAGGTCGATGCGGCGCTCGCGCGCGGAATCGACATGGTCGTCACCGACCATCACCAACCCGGCGATTCCCTGCCCGCCTGCCCGGTTGTGCATCCGGCCCTCTGCGGCTATCCCTTTCCCGACCTCTGCGCGGCCGCAGTGGCGCACAAGCTCGTCGAGGCCCTCCATCGCAGCGCCGGCCGCGACCCCGCGATCCTCGACGAGGATCTCGATCTGGTCGCGCTCGCGACGGTGGCCGACCTCGTCCCGCTGCGGGGCGAGAACCGGCGGCTCGTGCGCATGGGGCTGCGTGCTCTCGAGCGCACCAAGAAGCCCGGGCTGCGCGCGCTCCTGCGCGTCTCCGGTGCCGACGCCGCCCCGCCGAACGAGGAGACGCTCGGCTTCCGGCTCGCCCCGCGGCTCAACGCCGCCGGGCGCCTGCAGCGCGCCGACGCCGCGCTCGAGCTGCTGCTGACCGACGACACGCCGCGCGCCGCCGAGGTGGCCGACGAGCTCGATCTGCTCAACCGCGAGCGGCGGGATACCGAGATCCGCATCACCGCCGCTGCCGAGGCCGCGCTCGCCGAGCAGGCGGAGGCCCCCGCCTACGTGCTCGCGGGCGAGGGTTGGCATCCGGGGGTGATCGGCATCGTCGCCTCGCGCATCGTCGAGCGCTATCACCGCCCATGCGTCGTGATCTCGCTCGCGCCCGAGGGCGGGCGCGGCTCGGGCCGCTCGATCTCCGGTTACGACCTGCTCGCCGGCCTCTCCGCCTGCTCGCAGCAGCTGCGGCAGTTCGGGGGGCATCGCATGGCGGCCGGCCTCGAGATCGACGCCGACCAGGTCGATGCCTTCCGAGCTGCCCTCGCTGCCGACGCTGCGTCGAAGCTCGCTCCGGAGGACCTCGTGCCGCGCGAGCGAGTCGATGCGCTCGTGCCAGGCGCAGCTCTTGGCCTGCCCCTGGCCGAGGAGCTCGAGCGGCTGCGGCCGTTCGGATCCGGCAATCCGCGCCCGCGCCTGCTTGTACCGGCAGCGCGGGTCGAGGGTGTCGCGCCGATGGGCAAGGACCGCGCGCACGCACGCTTCACGCTCTCGAGCGGTGAAGCGCGGGCTCGGGCCGTCGCCTTTCGCACCTCCCCCCGCGCCCTCGCCGCGGCCGCCGAGGGTCCACTCGACCTGGCCGTCACGCTCGAGCCGCGGGAGTGGAACGGGATCGTCGAGCCGAGCGTCGTACTGCGCGCTGCGTGCGCGACCGAGGGCGGCGCGTGTGAGGAGCTCACGCCCGATTGCCACGCGTCGAGGGAGGAGAGCTTCTGGTCTGTCTTCGAACGTGAGCTGCGCGCCGACCCCGAGCAGTGGCCGTGGGAGGGCGAAGAAGGCGTGCCACCGCTCGATCCAGCGCCAGAGCCCGAGCCAGCTCGGGGCGCCGCGGGCGCGCGCAGGCTGTGCGACCGCCGCGGCGAGGGGCTGGCGGGCGTCGCCGGCGAGCTCATCGCGAGCGGCGAGACGGTGCTGCTCGTGTGCGCCGACGTGCCCCGTCGCCGGCGCGCGCTCGCCGATCTGCTCGGTGGGATAGGGGCGGGGACCGCGCTGCTCGCCGTCTCATGGGAGACCCTTGCCGGAAGCCCGGACGTCGCCGCGCCGTTCGACCACCTGGTCGCGCTCGATCCCCCGCCGCTTGCAGATGGAGAGGTGTGGCTCATCGGGGCGCCGGGTCGGTCACGGGGCGCGCGCGGCTCTGCGCACCTCGCCTGGGGGGCGCACGAGGTCGAGTTCGCGCGTGCCTGCGCGCGCGAGCAGCTCGATCTGCGCGACTCGGCCGCCGAGCTCTACCGCGCCCTGCGCGCGGCGGGGACGCTCTCCGGCGCAAAGCTCGAGTCGGCTCTGCGAGGAGCGGGCCCTCATGTGCGCAAGCCGGCGCTTGCTGCGCGTCTGGTGCGCATCCTCGGCGAGCTCGGCCTCGTCCACTACGGGCAGGCGGCCGGTGAGGAGCGGCTGTGTCGTGTGCTCGAAGCCGCACGCACGAGCTGCGAGCGCTCGTCGAGCTATCTCGCCTACCGCGCGCGCCTGGCCCAGGCCGAGTCCTATCTCGCCGGCCAGGCCGCGGCTCTCGCGCGCCCGTGTGGCCAGGCATCGGGCTTACCCCTTGCCGTCGGCAACCCGCCGACAGCGTCCGGGGGGACTCCACCGGCCGCGGAGCCTGTCGCGGCATGAGACGTCTCGAGGCCGAGACCCGCGAGGGGGCAGGCTACTGAACCGGTGGTAGCGTGATAGTTAGCATCTAGCAATCGATCATTTCCCTGGATAAGGGCCCCATGAGGGATTGATAGAATCAATCTATCATGCCCGTCGTCGTCTTCCAGACTCCCGCGCTCACCTCACTCGAAGAGGAGGTTCTCAGGCTTATCTCCGAGCTTCGAGATCAACTGCTGGTGAGCTTCGGAATCAATGAGCAGCCTCGCCGATGGGTTGGCAACCTGCGTCGCATGGCCTTTGCCCGCGCCGTCCAAGCGTCCAACAGCATCGAGGGCTACGACGCGAGCCTCGACGATGTCGTCGCTGCTGTCGACGACGAGCCGACCCTGACGGCGGGCGAGGAAACCGGGATGGCCCTCGCCGGCTATCGCGACGCGATGACCTATGTCCTTCAGGTTGCGCAGGATCCCGGCGTAGCCGTGGATGTGGGCCTGCTCAAGTCGCTCCACTTCATGATGCTCAAGCATCGGTTGGACAAGCACCCCGGTCGCTGGCGGCCCGGGCCGATCTCTGTCAGGCGAGAGTCCACAGGTCAAACGGTGTACGAGGGCCCGAACGCGGACCAGGTTCCCGAGCTGGTCGCGGCGACGATCGCCGAGCTCGAGGCGAGCGACGCGCCGGTGCTCGTGCGAGCTGCGATTGCCCACCTGAACCTGGTGATGGTCCATCCCTACAGCGACGGAAACGGCCGCATGGCGCGATGCCTTCATACGCTCGTGCTCGCTCGCGATCAGATCATGGCGCCCGTCTTTTCAAGCATCGAGGAGTATCTCGGCCGGAACACGGACAGCTACTACCAGGTGCTCGGGGAGGTTGGACAGGGGCGATGGAATCCCAGGCGCGACGCACGACCGTGGGTGCACTTCTGTCTGACGGCCCATTACCGCCAGGCCAGAACCCAGCTCAGGCGCGTCGAGGAGACCGAGCGGCTGTTTGTCGCGTGTCACGATCTCGCGAAAGCGGGTGGGCTGCCCGAGCGAGCCACCGGTCCGTTGATGGAGGCCGCTTTCGGATTTAGGATCAGAAACTCCACGTATCGATCGCTTGTGGAGATGACCGAAGGCGAGAAGATCTCCGAGTTGACGGCAAGCCGCGACCTGCGCGCCCTGGTCGATGCCGGTCTTCTGAAGCCTGTCGGAGAGCGGCGGGGCCGCTACTACCTCGCGCAACCCGTAGTCCACGATCTGCACAAGGATGTGCGCGCCACGCGTGCACCCAAGCAGCACGACGATCCGTTCCTCGTTGCCTCCGGCCAGCCGCGGGCCGTGGACCGCGCGGGCTAGACTCGAGGCATGGCGAATACTCGCGCTGAGGATCCGGCGCGCGCCGAGCAGGAGGTCCACGTGATGGAGGAGATCCGCGTCGACGACTCCGCGGATGCGGCCGAGCGCGCCGAGCCGGTCGAGCGCTCAGAGGTGGCCGAGCGCGGCGAGGCGTCCGAGCGGGCGGACGGGACCGAGCGCGCCGAGACGGCTGACGGCGCAGGCACGCAGGCGGAAAACGGCGCCCAGCCCGCCGAACCCCCCGCCACCGCGACTCCGACCCACACCGCCGAACTCACCGAGCGCCAGCGCGAGATGCTCGGCGACCTGCTCGCGGTCGTCGAGGAACACGCCGGGGAGTCGCAGGAGCACCGCATCGACCGCGAGCTTCTGGAGCGCGCTTTCGCGTTCTCGTGCCGGCGCCACGCTGACCAGCGCCGGCGCTCGGGTGAGGGCTTCATCACCCATCCCGTCGACGTCACGAAGATCTGCGCGGGCCTTCGGCTCGACACGGCCACGCTCTGCGCCGCGCTCCTGCACGACACGGTCGAGGACACGAGCGCGTCGCTCGAGGAGGTTCGCGAGGAGTTCGGCGAGGAGGTAGCGACGCTCGTCGACGGAGTGACCAAGTTCACCGGGATCACCTTCCAGAGCCGCGACGAGCGCCAGGCCGAGAACTACCGCAAGATGATGGTGGCGATGGCGCGCGACATCCGCGTCATCCTGATCAAGCTCGCCGACCGGCTCCACAACATGCGCACGCTGTCGGCGATGCCGAAGCAGAAGCAGCACGACAAGGCGCGCGAGACGCTCGAGATCTTCGGGCCGCTCGCGCACCGGCTCGGGATCCACGCGATCAAGTGGGAGCTCGAGGATCTTGCGTTCGCGACGCTCCACCCGCGCAAGTACAGGGAGATTCGCTCGCTCGTCGATCAGCAGCGCGAGGAGCGCGAGGGCTACGTCGAGCGGGCGGGCCACTACCTGCACCAGGAGCTCGCGGCGCTCGGCATCGAGGCGCAGATCTCCGGCCGCGCCAAGCACTTCTACTCGATCTACCAGAAGATGACCCGCAAGGGCCGTGAGTTCAACGAGATCTACGACCTGACCGCGATGCGCGTGACCGTCGAGTCGGTCAAGGACTGCTACGGCGCGATCGGGGTCATCCACTCACTCTGGAAGCCGCTGCCGGGCCGCTTCAAGGACTTCGTGGCGATGCCCAAGTTCAACATGTATCAGGCCCTGCACACCACGGTGATCGGGCCAGAGGGACAGCCGCTCGAGATCCAGATCCGCACCCGCGAGATGCACGAGACGGCCGAGTACGGCATCGCCGCACACTGGTCCTACAAGGACGGGTCGGCGGGCGGGGAGGTATCGGGCTCGCGAGGTGAGGGCTCGGGCTCGCGCTGGCTCGAGCACCTGCTCGACTGGCAGAAGGACGTCGAGAACCCCGAGGAGTTCGTCGCGACGCTCAAGGAGGGCCTCTTCGAGCACGAGGTGTTCGTCTTCACGCCCAAGGGCGAGGTCAAGTCACTCGCGGCCGGCGCCACGCCGCTCGACTTCGCCTACGAGGTCCACACCGACGTCGGTCATCGCTGCGTCGGCGCGAAGGTCAACGGCAAGATCGTGCCGTTGCACTACGAGCTCAGCTCAGGGGACATCTGCGAGGTGCTCACGTCGAAGAAGGAGCGCGGCCCCTCGCGCGACTGGCTCGCGCTCGCCAAGACCACCCGCGCGCAGTCGAAGATCCGTGCGTGGTTCAAGCGCGAGCGCCGCGAGGACTCCGAGCGCCGCGGCCGCGACACGCTGCAGGAGAGCCTGCGCCGGCAGGGGCTCCCCGCGCAGCGCCTGGCCGGCTCGCCGCTGCTCGCCGACGTGATCCGCGAGATGGGCTTCAAGAAGGCCGACGACTTCTACATCGCGCTCGGTCAGGCGAAGATCTCGGCAAAGGTAGTCACCAACAAGCTGATGCAGCGGCTCAAGCAGGGCGAGTCCGCGGTCGAGGATCGCGACCCCGCCGAGCGGGTGGCCACCCGCACTGAGGCGACCAGGTCGACGACCGCCTCCTCGCGCTACGGGATCTCGGTCGACGGGCTCGACGACGTGATGGTCAGGCTGGCGCGCTGCTGCAGCCCGGTGCCCGGAGATCCGATCGTCGGCTACATCTCGCTCGGCAAGGGGATCACGATCCACCACGACCAGTGCGCCAACGCCCGCGCGCTCAAGCGCAACCCGGAGCGCTTCACGAGGGTCAGCTGGGAGGGTGAGGGGGAGACCTCCTTCCGCGCCGAGGTCGAGGTGCACGCCTGGGACCGCACGCGCCTGCTCGAGGATCTCTCGCGGAGCCTTTCCGAGAGCGGCGTGAACATCGTCGGTGCGACCTGCAGCACGAGCGACCCGATGGTGCGCAACCGCTTCGTGGTCGAGGTGGGGGACACCCAGGCGCTCAAGGCGTGCGTGCAGCGGCTGCGCAACATCGACTCGGTCTTCGACGCCTACCGCATCACGCCGAGGGGCTAGGGGCACCGAGGGTTCTAGGCGCGTCGGGGGTCGACGCGCCGCCCGCTGCCTCGCTCGAGAGCGCTCCGCCGCCGTGATCGACATCCACACGCACATCCTCCCGGGGCTCGACGATGGGCCCGAGCGCCTCGAGCAGAGCGTCGCGATGGCAGGCACGGTGCTCGACGCCGGCACGGGCACCGTCGTCGCCACTCCGCACGTGCGCGCCGATCACCCCTTCCCGCTCGAGCGCCTCGAGGCGCGCGCCGACGAGCTCCGCGTGGCGCTCGAGACCGCGGACGTCGAGCTCGACGTCGTGGCCGGTGCCGAGGTCGCGCTCACCAAGGCGGTCGAGCTCGACGAGTCGACGCTCGAGCAGCTGTGCCTGGGGGAGGGGCCCTACGTGCTCGTCGAGAGCCCCTACACGCCTGCGACCGGCCTGCTCGAGCAGGTGCTCTTCGACCTGCTCTCGGCGGGCCTGCGGCCCGTGCTGGCGCACCCCGAGCGCTCGCCCTCCTTCCTCAGCGACATCGAGCGGCTCGCGCGGCTCGTGCGCCAAGGGGTGCTGTGCTCGGTGACCGCGGGTTCGATGTCTGGGCTCTTCGGCGGCTCGGTGCGCGATTTCAGCATCCGTCTCTTCGAGCGCGGGCTCGTGCACGATGTGGCCTCCGACGCCCACGGCGACGGCGTCCGGCCGCTGCGACTGGCGTCGGGCTTCGAGTCGCTCGAGCGGGAGCTCCCCGGCGTTGCCGCGCAGGCGGAGTGGTTCACGCTGCAGGCGCCCGCGGCGCTGCTCGCGGGGGAGGATCTACCCGCGCGGCCGCCGGAGCTGCGCCACACGCGGCGCCTTTCCCCGCGCCGGCTGCTGCGCCGGCGCTGATGCGACAGCCTGGGCGACGCGCTCCGCGGTCCGGGTCCGCGACAGCCCGACGCCGGCGCTAAGCTCGCAACCGCCGATGAGAGACGGCTTCGCAGCGGTCAAGGACGTTCC
>JBBSNQ010000055.1:0-8199 GCA_038232575.1 Solirubrobacterales bacterium
GCATCAGCACGAGCACGGAGCCGCCGACGACGCAGAAGAGCGGCGAGAGCGCGAAGTAGTCGATCGCCGGTGCACGCAGCTGGGCGAGCGGGAGAGCGGCCGGGAGCGTTGCCGCCGCGCTGCCGGCGGCGGTGATCGCGGCGGCCATGGCGCTCAGCGCGATCACGGCCTGTCCCCACCTCGCGGCACGGCCGGGCGTACCGGCACGCCCTGCTCTGGCGCCGCCCCCTGCCCGGGCTGCGCCCCCTGCGGCGGGACCTGGGTGCCTGGCCCGGGCCGCGCTCCCTGCCTCGGCGCCGCCCCCTGCCCCGGCAGCACGCGCTGTCCCGGCTGCGCCCCACGCGCGCCCTGGACAGCGGCGGCTCGCTCGCCGGCCTCGTGCACCTTCGTCACCGTCGCATCCTCGCTGCGGCTGAGCACGAGCTGCGGGTAGACGCCGAGCGCGACGATCACGAGCGCGAGCGGCGCGATCGCGGCGAGGTCGCGTCCGCCGATCTCCGCCGAGGCGACGGCGTCGCCGCGCTTGTTGTGCATCGAGCGCTGGTAGAGGCGGATCATGTACACGGCCGCGAGCGCGACGCCGGCGCTCGCCACGAGGCCGTAGACGAGGTGCGTCTGGAAGGCGCCGAAGAGGATCAGCAGCTCGCCGGCGAAGTTCGGGGTGCCCGGCATCGCGAGCGTCGCGAGCGCGACGACGAGGAACACGCCCGCGAGGATCGGCGCTCGCTGCGCGAGCCCGCCCATGCGCGCCAGCGATTCAGAGCCCCCCGCGCGCGCGGCGAGCACCGCCAGGATCAGGAACAGCGCCGCCACGACGAGCCCGTGGTTGACCATCTGCAGCACCGCGCCCTGAGCCCCCTTGGGGTCAAGAGAGAAGATTCCGAGCGTGATGAAGCCGAGCTGGGCGACCGACGAGTAGCCGACCACGAGCCGCACGTCGTCCTGGGAGAAGGCGAGCAGCGAGCCGTAGAGGATCGAGATCACGGCGATCACGAGCAGCAGCTCCTGGAAGCGCGCTGTGCCGAGCGGCAGCGTGGGCGCGACCACCCGCAGGAAGCCATAGGCGCCGACCTTCGAGAGCACGCCCGAGAGCAGCACAAGCACCGGCATCGGCGTCGCGCGGTAGGCGTCGGGCATCCAGCCGTGGAACGGGAAGGCCGGCATCTTGATCAGGAACGCGAGCGCGAACGCGAGGAAGATCCAGCCCTGCGCGCCCGCGGGGACGCTGCGCCGCTCGAGCTCGGCGATCGAGAACGAGATGCTGCCACCCTCGGGCGTGGCGAGCACGCCGAGCGCGACCGCGCCGGCCAGCATCAAGAGCGACCCCGCGAGCGTGTAGATGACGAACTTGGTCGTCGCCTGCACGCGCTCGCCGCGCCCCCACGCGCCGATCAGGAAGTAGAACGGCACGAGCATGAGGTCGAAGAAGAGGACGAACAGCGCGAGGTCCTGGGCGAGGAAGGCGCCAAGCACGGCGGTCTCGGCGAGCGCGAGCTGGAAGAAGAAGAGCCGCGGGCGCTCCCACTCGCCGAACGCCGCCGCGAGCGTCGCCGGCACCCACAGCAGCGCGGTCAGCGCGACGAGGAAGAGGTTGAGCCCGTCGACCCCGAGCGAGTAGCGCACGCCGAGCTCTGGGATCCAGGCGCGGTCGGTGCGCCATTGCAGGCCGGCGCCGGAGTCGAAGTCGATGATCATCAGGATCGCGTAGGCGAGCACGCCGACTGCTGCGGCGAGCACGATCCAGCGGGCTGCCCGCGCCGGCAGGAACGCCGCGAGCAGCCCCGCCGCGAGCGGCAGGAAGATGACGACGGAGAGGTTGATCGCGAGCATCGGCGGCGCTCAGACCGAGGCGATCAGGAAGTAGAGGCCGAGCGCGCCGGCGCCCGCGAGCAGGAACAGCGCGTAGGCGCGCAGGTAGCCGGACTGGACGCCGCGCGCAAGGCTCGAGCCGGCGCGCACGATCCCGCTCGTTCCCTCAACGAAGACGCCCTGCACGAGCTCGCTCTCGATCACCGTGCGGCCGAGCTCGCCGAGCCGCGCGAGCGGGCGCACGACGGCGAGCTCGAAGAGCTCGTCGAAGTACCACTTGCGCTCGAGGAAGGTCGTGACCCGGGGGAGGCGCTCACGCAGCTCGACCGTCAGCTCGTAGCGGCTCAGGTAGAGGCGGTAGGCGAGCCCGATGCCGACGATCGCCACGACGCCGCCGATCCCCAGGCCGATCCAGCGCGCTGTATCGCTCGGGATCTCCTCGACGAAGCGCGAGTCGGCGAACGTGGGCTCGAGGAAGTGCTCGAGCGTGGCCGTGACGCCGGGGATGCCGACCGCGCCGCCGACGACCGCGAGCGCGGCCAGCACGCCCATGGCGAGGGCCATCGGCCACGCTTGCTCGGCGACGTGGTGCTCGGGGCCCGGGAAGCCGACGTCGTTGTCCTCGGGCTCGCCGGTGTCGGGATTGGCCGGCTCGACGTGCGGGTGCTCGCCGCGTGAGAGCGCGAGGGCCTCGGGCACCGGGTCGCCCCAGAAGACTCGGAAGACCATCCGGAACGCGTACAGGGCGGTCAGCGCGGCGCCGATGTAGCCGCCGACGGCGAGCACCGCGTAAATCCCGCCGCGGTCGAAGGTGAAGGCCAGCACGTCGTCCTTCGAGAAGAAGCCGGACATGAGCGGAAAGCCCGCGAGCGCGAGCGCGCCGATCACGAAGGTCGCGTGCGTGAACGGCATCGAGTGGCGGAAGCCGCCCATGCGGTCGATCGACTTGACGTCGCTCATCGCCGCGATCACCGAGCCCGCCGCCATGAACAGCAGCGCCTTGAAGAACGCGTGCGTCATCAGGTGGAAGAGGCCCGCGGCGTAGGCGAACGAGCAGACGCCGAGCACCATGTAGCCGATCTGGGAGATCGTCGAGTAGGCGATGATCCGCTTGAGATCGGTCTGCGCGAGCGCGACCGTGGCCGCGAACAGCATCGTCACCGTTCCGATCACCGCACCGACGAGGGCGGCCGTCGGCGCCTGCTCGAAGAGCGGGTGGGCGCGCGCGATCAGGTAGACGCCGGCGGTGACCATCGTCGCCGCGTGGATTAGCGCCGAGACGGGCGTCGGCCCCTCCATAGCGTCGGGCAGCCAGGTGTGGAGCGGCAGCTGCGCCGACTTGGCGAAGGCGCCTACGAGCAGCAGCAGGCAGGCGGCGATCAGCGTGCCATCGTCGCGGACGAAGGCGTCCTGGGCGCCCGTGAAGACGCCGGCCCAGTCGAGCGCTCCGGTCGCGTTGAAGAGCAGGAACGCTGCGATCACGAGCGCGACATCGCCGATCACGTTGATCACGAACGCCTTGATGCCCGCCTCGGTCGCCGTGTGGCGCCGGTACCAGAAGGAGATCAGCAGGTAGGAGGCGGCGCCGACGAACGCCCAGCCGACGATCAGCAGCACGAGGTTGCCGGCGAGCACCAGCAGCAGCATCGAGAAGACGAAGAAGTTGAGGTAGGAGAAGTAGCGGTCGTAGCCGCGGTCGGAGGTCATGTAGGCGACCGAGTAGAGGTGGATCAGCGACGAGACGCCCGAGACGACGAGGCACATGAAGACCGACAGCGGGTCGACGAGGATCGAGAGCCCGGCGTCGAGGCCGGCGGTGCTCAGGTAGGCGAACGCGGTCGAGGTCACCTCGCGCTCCTCGGCCCCCAGGCCGAGCAGTCCGGCGAGCATCGTGATCGCCGCTCCGAAGGCGCCGAGCACCGCGCCGGTCGCGAGCCAGCCCGCGAGCCGCCCGGGCAGCACCCGCCAGCCGAAGGCGATCAGCAGGCTGCCCGCGAGCGGGAAGCCGAGCACGACCCAGCCCCACGCGCCGGGATTCACGCGCGCCTCATCTCGGCCGCGCGCGGGCTCCGGCCCGCCTCGCCGGCGCGGTGGCCGTGGCTGCTCGCGCGACTCATCCGTGCAGCTCCGTGACCCGGTCGACGTCGACCGGGATCCGGCGGCGGTACATGGCGACGATCAGCCCGAGCCCGATCACGACCTCGCAGGCGGCGACCACGAGCACGACGAGCGCGAAGACCTGCCCGTCGCCGTTGCCGTGCGCGCGCGAGAAGGCGACCAGCGCGAGGTTGCCCGCGTTCAGCATCAGCTCGAGGCAGAGCAGGATCACGAGCGGGTTGCGCCGCAGCAGGACGCCCGCCGCACCCGCGCAGAAGATGAACGCCGAGAGGACGACGAACCATGCGACGTCCATCAGGCGCTCCCCGTCGCGGGGCTCTCGCCGCCCACACGGGCGCTGGCCGGGCCCGCTCCGCCCGTCCGTGCCTCGGCCGTCCGGGCGCCGGCCTCGCTCGCCTGACCCGCTCGCTCGCCGCCCGTGCGCGTGCTCCGCTCGGGCTCGGGGGCCGCGCTGCCGGGGCGGGGCGCTCGCTCCTGCGGGCTCGCGGGGGCGAGCTCAGGACCGGCCCGGTCGCCGTCGAGATCGTCCTCCTCGAGCCCCCGCCGGCGGCGTGCGAGCACGACCGCGCCGACCGCCGCGACGAGCAGCAGGAACGACGCCGTCTCGAAGACGATCAGGAACTGGCCGAGCAGCAGCTCGCCGATCGCCGCCGGCGAGCCGAAGCCCCTCGCGACCGGCGCTCCGTCCCCGGCCGAGGCGGCGAGCCCCGAGCCGGCGACCGCGAGCGTCAGCTCGACGAGCAGCACCCCCGCGAACAGCGGGCCGAGCCGGCCGATCGTGTCGCTCTCGGACACGAGCGTGCGCTCGCCCCCGCCGACGTAGGCGACCACGAACACGTAGAGCACCATCACCGCGCCCGCGTAGACGACCACCTGCGCGGCGGCTACGAACGCCGCCTGCAGCAGCAGGAACAGGACGGCGAGAGCGATCAGGTGCCCGACGAGCGAGAGCACGCTGTAGAAGGGGTTGTCGAGCAGCACGACCCCGAGCGCGCCGGCGAGCGCGAGCACGGCGGCGACGACGAAGACGACCGTCTCGAAGCCCACTACTCGCCCTCGCGGCGCAGCGGCGTCTTCTCGATCGGGTCGGCGAGCAGCATCTCCTTGGTGAAGATGAGGTCTGAGCGCGAGTAGTCGGAGAGCTCGTAGTCGTTGCCCATCGTGATCGCGTCGAAGGGGCAGGCGACCTCGCAGTAGCCGCAGAAGATGCAGCGCGTCAGGTTGATCTCGTAGACGGCGGCGTAGCGCTCGCCGGCCGAGACCTGGTGCTCGGGCGTGTTCTCGGCGGCGACGACGCGGATGCACTTCGCCGGGCACGCGGCAGCGCAGAGCGAGCAGCCGACGCACTTCTCGAGGCCGGTGTCCTCGAAGCGGTGCATCTTGTGGCGCCCGCGGAAGCGCGGGTACACCGGCGTCTTCTCCTCCGGGTACTCGATCGTCACCGGCCCCTCGATCACACGGCCGAGGGTCGTCTTCAGCCCGCGCAGGGTCTCGCCGAAGGTGCGGTAGGCGCCGCCGAGCCCGCCCGGCTCGGGTCCGCGCTGGACGACGATCGCCTCGTCGGAGAGCTTGTAGGTCATCAGAGGAGCACCACCAGGGTCGCGGTCACGAGGACATTCACCGTCGCGAGCGGCAGCATGATCTTCCAGCCGAGCGACATCAGCTGGTCGTAGCGCAGCCGCGGCAGCGTCGCCCTGATCCAGATGAAGAGCAGGATGAAGAGGAACATCTTGGCGATCACCCACAGCGGGTCGAGGTAGCCGGGGCCGGGGCCGTGCCAGCCGCCGAGGAACGCCGTCGTGGCGATCCCCGCGATCACGATCATCTCGATGTACTCGGCGAGGAAGTAGGAGCCGAAGCCCATCCCGCTGAACTCGGTGTTGTAGCCGGCGACGAGCTCGGCGTCGGCCTCGGGCAGGTCGAACGGCGGGCGGTTGGTCTCCGCGAAGCCCGCGACGAGGAAGATCAGGAAGCCGACGAACTGCGGCCCGACGAACCAGATCTCCCCCTGGGCGCGCACGATCTCGGTCAGCGACAGCGAGCCGGCCATGATCACCACGCCGAGCAGCGAGAAGGCGAGCGCGATCTCGTAGGAGACGAGCTGCGCGGCCGCGCGCATCGCGCCGAGGAACGAGTACTTCGACCCGGACGCCCAGCCGCCGAGCACCAGCCCGTAGAAGGCGAGCGAGCCGAACGCGAACGCGTACAGGAGCCCGATCGAGACGTCGATCCCGTAGAGGCCGTACTCGCCCCAGGGAGCGGTGGCGACATCGCCGAAGGGGATGATCGCGAGCGATGCGATCGCCGTGAGGATCACGATCGAGGGTGCGATCGCCATCATCCAGGGCACGCCGCTCGAGGGCGTCGAGTTCTCCTTCGAGAGCAGCTTGAGGACGTCCGCGAGCGGCTGCAGCAGCCCGTAGGGGCCGACCCGGTTGGGGCCGATGCGAGCCTGGAAGCGCCCGAGCAGCTTGCGCTCGAGCAGCAGGATCATCGGCACGACCCCGAGCACGAACGCGAAGATGACGATCGACTTGATCAGCTGGACGAGCGTCGACTCGACGAGGGTGACGGCGCCGAACGGAGCGTTCGCTGTCGCGATCCCGACGGGGCTCACGGCATCGAGCACGCCCGGGCTCAGCACGCCGAGCGTCATCGCTTCGAGACCTCGACGATCGGCGCCACGCCGTCGGGACCGGTCAGCGCGTTGGCGTTCTGCTCGCGGGTGCCCTCGATCAGGAAGACGCTGCCGGCGGGCATGCCGTCGCGGAGCGTCGCGGTCGCGCGCACGCTCGACCCGTTCGAGCGCACCTCGACCTCGTCGCCCGGCGCGATCCCGAGCCGGTGGGCGTCCTCGGCCGAGAGCTCGGCCCGCTGCTCCTGGATCAGGAAGTGGAGCACTGCGGCGTGCTCGGCCTCGCGCGAGGCCCACAGCGAGCGGGCGGTGCCGAGCCGCAGGCCCTGCGGCCGCTCGGGGGGCTCGGGCAGCGGCTCGTCCGAGATCGGCGCCCGCGGCACCGCCGCCGCAGCCTCGCGCTCCTGCCAGCGCACCCCACGGCCACCGAGCTCCTCTAGCGTGAGCCCGTCGTAGAAGGGCACCTGCCCCGCGAGCCGCTCGGTCACGGTCGGTACTGAGGGGAACTCGGGGTCGAGGCCGAGGATGAGGCCTTCGAGCTCGGTCAGCGCGCGCCAGCCGGCGCGCCCCTCGCCCGGATGCCCGACCGCCTGGCGCACTCGCTGGATGCGCCCGTCCGGATGGGTGACCGTGCCCTCCTTCTCCGCGTAGGACTCGGCCGGGAGGATGACGTCGGCGTGCGCGGCGAGCGCATCGCTGGCGAAGTCGGCGAACGCCACGACGAAGCTCGCGCGCTCGAGCGCGCCGGCCCACGCCCCGCCGTCGGGGTGGGAGCGGGTCGGATCGGTCTGGAAGAGCAGCAGCGCGCTCACCTCTTCGCCGACCTTGCCGGCGAGCTCACCGGCGCCGAGCCCCCGCTTGTCGGCCTCGCGCAGGCCGGGTGCCAGGTTGGGCAGGCAGCCGACCTCGCGCAGCCCGCGCGAGTTCGCCCCGGCGGGCACCTCGATCAGGCCCGCTTCCTCGGTCCGCTCGAGGTCGAGTGCACGGCTCAGGGCCAGTAGCGCGGAGGTTGCCTGCGGACCGCGCTCACCGTGCGAGAGCCGCTCGCCCCAGAGCACGACCACGGGTCCCGCTCCGTTCAGCAGCTCCGCGGCGGCCTGCAGCGCCTCGGGCGCCGCACCGGCGCGCTCGGCGAGCGTGTCGAGGCGCGACGTTTTGCTCGAGCGGTCCGCCGAGGCCGCCGGGCGCGAGGCTTCGCTCGAGCGATCCGCCGAGGCCGCTGGGCCCGCCGAGGCCGCCGGTCCCGTCGAGCGCTCGCCCTCTCCGTGCGCGCCCGCTTCGGTGGCAGCGTCGGCGACATCGCCCGGATCGGGCGGCGGCTGCCTGCGGTAGGGATCCTCCGGGCCGACCATCTCGACCGCCGCCAGCGGCGGCGCGTCACCGCGTCGCGGATCTGTTCCGCTCGTGTGCCCGAGCGCCGCGGCAAGCGCGCTGAGAGCGGCCTCTCCCGCGCCGGGGGCAAAGCGCACGATCGCGTCGGCATTCGGGTCGAGCGTGCTTGGGCGGCTCGTGGCGACCACGACCTTGACGTTGTTGCGGCGCGCGGCCTTGCGCACGCGCAGGTCGAGCATCGGCGCCTCGTCGACGAGCTCGGTGTCGAGCACCAGCACCGCGCCGGCGTAGTCGATGTCTGGCAC
>JBBSNQ010000056.1:0-8198 GCA_038232575.1 Solirubrobacterales bacterium
CTCTCTGACCTCGTGCGCCAAGGGCACGAGCTCGCTCCGGGCACGATCGACGCGGTTACCGGGGCGCTCGATCGCCACGAGAGCCCGAGCCGGATCCTCGATGACGTCGTCTGGCGCCACCGCGGCATCAAGGTCGCGCCGAAGACCGTCAACCAGAAGCTCTACGTCGATGCGATGCGCCGTTCGACGATCGTCGTCGGCATCGGGCCGGCCGGCACGGGCAAGTCGTTCCTCGCGATGGGCATGGCCGTCGCCGCGCTCTCGCGGCGGGAGGTCAGCCGGATCGTGCTCACGCGCCCGGCGGTCGAGGCCGGCGAGCGGCTCGGCTTCCTGCCCGGCGACATGATGGCCAAGGTCGATCCCTACCTGCGCCCGCTCTTCGACGCCCTCTACGCGATGCTCGAGCCCGAGCAGGTCAACCAGTACCTCGACCGCGGCGTCATCGAGGTCGCGCCGCTTGCCTTCATGCGCGGGCGCACGCTCAACGACTCCTTTGTGATCCTCGACGAGGCGCAGAACACGAGCCCCGAGCAGATCAAGATGTTCCTGACACGGCTCGGCTTCGGCTCACGAATGGTCGTCACGGGCGACGTGACCCAGATCGACCTCGATAGGCAGGTCCGCTCGGGTCTGATCGAGGTCGCCGACGTGCTGCACGCCGTCGAGGGGATCGAGTTCGTCCGCTTCGGCAGCGAGGACGTCGTGCGCCACAAGCTCGTGCAGCGGATCGTCGAGGCCTACGGGGAGCGCCAGGAGAGGCAGGCGCCCGAGCTGCGGACGGCGCGCGGCAAGGGCTGACGCCACGTCGCTCGAGATCGAGATCTATGGCGAGCGCGACCTCGCGCCGTCCCAGCGGAGCGATGAACGCCTGCGCGCGGGCGCCGAGGCGGCGCTCGCGGCCGCGAGCGTGGCCGACGGGCACCTGGCGATCACGCTGGTGGCCGACCAAAAGATGCGCGAGCTCAATCGCAAGCACCGCGGTATCGATAGGGCCACGGACGTGCTCTCCTTCCCGATCGACGGCACCGCCGCGGCGCCCGGCCCGCGCGAGCTCGGCGATGTCGTGATCTGCCCCCTGTGGACGGACGATCTGCTCGAGGCCGCGGTCCACGGTGTGCTGCACCTCTGCGGCTACGACCACGAGACCGACGCGGGCGACATGCTCACGCTGCAGGAGCGCGTCCTATCGGAGCTGCGTGACGTTGAGCAGGCGCGGCGCCCGAAGGGCGGCTGACGGCGTGGCGCGGAGCGGCTTCGTGGCGCTCGCGGGCCGTCCGAACGTGGGCAAGTCGACGCTCGTCAACCGCATCGTGGGCGAGAAGGTCGCGATCGTCTCGAACCGGCCGCAGACGACCAGGCGGGCGATCCGCGGAGTGGCGACCGCCCCGGAGTGGCAGCTCGTGCTGGTGGATCTACCAGGTGCGCAGCGCCCCCGAGACGCGCTCACGGAACGGATGCAGCGGCGGCTCCAGCGTGAGCTGGCCGACTGCGACGCCGCGCTGCTGGTGCTCGCCGGGGACCAGCGTCCGGGGCCCGGCGACCGCTTCGTCGCGCGCGCCGTGGCGGCGGCGGGCATCCCGCTCGCGACCGCGGTCAACAAGGTCGACCTGCTCGGCCGCGAGCGCACTCCCGGAGCCCTGCTCGCAGCTCAGGCGCTCGGGCTGGACGGCGAGATCTACCCGGTCAGTGCGCTCACGGGAGCTGGGGTTGAGGAACTGGTGGAGGACCTCGTGCGGCTCATGCCCGAAGCGCCGTTTCCCTTTCCGGCCGAGGAGCGGACGGATCTGCCCGAGGAGGTGCGGCTGGCGGAGCTCGTACGCGAGCAGGTGCTCGCGCGCACCCGTGAGGAGCTGCCCCATGCGGTCGCGGTCGAGGTCGAGGAGATCGAGCGGCGCGACGACGGGCTGCTTGTCGTCGTCGCGCGCGTCTGGGTGGAGTCGGACTCCCAGAAGGGCATCCTGATCGGCTCCCGGGGAAGCATGGTGCGCGCGATCGGCGCGGCCGCCCGCCGCGAGATGGAGGCCCTGACCGGCCGCCGCATCCACCTCGAGCTGCGCGTGCGCGTGCGCAGGGGCTGGCGCCGTGACGATGCGCTGCTCGACAGGCTGGGGATCGAGTGAGAGGGGCGGGCAGGACGGCCAGGCTCGCGTCCCGGACCGGCTCTAGCTCGCGCAAAGCGACCGCGCGGGTTGATTCGCCGCAGGGGCGCGAACTAGGCTGCGCTCGAGGCGTGCGCGCGGGCAGCCCTCGGCTGATCCGCACGACGTGCAAAACGCGTGGACGGGAGCTAACAGATGTGGGCGAGGTTGAGCAGGTTCGCGGGGATCCCCACTGAGCGGATCGACCCGACGCTCGAGTGGTACCGAGATACGCAGGTCCCGGAGATCGAGAAGCTGCCCGGCTACGCCGGCGTGCTGGCGGCCTGCGACTACAGCGGGGGCAAGGTCGTTGCGATCACCTTCTGGGAGAGCGACCACTCCATGCGCGACTCCGACAAGGCGCTCGATGAGATCCGCAACGAGGGCCTCGAGCGCTTCGGCAGGGACGCTCGCCGCCTGGACCCCCTGATCGATCGCTACGAGGTGAAGCTCGACCGCAGGCCGGGCGGGAGCTGAGCGCCGAGTCGCCGAGACCTGATCGGCGGTCCGGCGAGACCACTGCTCCGCATATGTGCTACTTTGGTGTACATGAGCGAGGTAGGGGTACGCGAACTGCGTCAGAACCTGAGCCGGTACCTCGCGCGTGTCCGCCATGGCGAGCGGCTCGTCATCACAGAGCGAAATCGGCCGGTTGCTCGGCTCGAGCCGCTCGCTGAGCAAACCGATCCGCTCGCCCGGCTGGTTGCTGAGGGGCGCGTCCGCGCTCCCACGGGCAGTCCGGAGTCTCCGCTGCCCCTGCCCATCAAGCTCCCTGGCAGTCCGTACGCGCTGAGCGAGGCGCTCGAGGAGGTACGGGACGAGCGCTAGCGGTCGCTCGCGCCGGCTGCTGTACCTGGACGCCTCGGCGGCCGTCAAGCTCGTATCCGAGGAGCCCGAGAGCGAGGCGGTTCGCGCCCTCGCAGGCGGTCGCGCTGTGCTTGCCTCCAGTGAGATGCTGGAGCTTGAGGTGCGACGAGCGGTTCTGCGTGGCCGTGCACGACTCCCCGCGGCAGATCGGGAGCGGCTTCTGACGACCGTGCACGAGATCCTGGGCCGGTTCTTCCTATTCGAGATCTCGCGAGCCGTGCTGGTGAATGCGGGCACGCTCGAGGGGCCGATGCTGCGCTCTCTGGACGCACTTCATGTCGCGACGGCCCTCGAGATGCCGGAGCGACTCGAGGCCTTTGTTTCCTACGACGCCCGACAGCTCTCGGCAGCGCGGGACGCCGGCCTGCCGACATGCTCACCCGGGGCGCCCTGGCGGGTTGGGTAGGGACGTTCACGCCAGCCATAGAATCGCTGCAATGGCAGCAGCAATCGATCCCGGCGAGATCAGCTTCGACGAGCGCGGGCTTGCGCCCTGCGTGGTCCAGGACTGGCGCACGGGCGAGGTGCTCACGCTCGCGTACATGAACGCCGAGGCACTCGCGCGCACGCGCGAGCGCGGTGAGACGCACTTCTTCTCCCGCTCGCGCGGCGAGCTCTGGCACAAGGGGGAGAGCTCGGGCAACGTGCAGCGCGTGCATGCCCTCCGCTACGACTGCGACGCCGACACGCTCGTCGCGCTCGTCGAGCCGGCCGGCCCCGCGTGCCACACGGGCGAGCGAACGTGCTTCCACCGCGAGCTGCCCGTGGAGTTGCCGCCCGTCAGCGCGGACGGCGGCCCGGCGACGAGCGGGCACGGCGGCCCGGCGACGAGCGGGCACTCCGGCCCGGCGACGAGCGACCGTGCCACCGTGGCCGCACTCGCCCCCCATGAGGCGCTGCCGGCACTCGAGCGCACGATCGGCGAGCGGCGCGCGTCGCCGCCCGCCGGCTCCTACACCGCCGAGCTGCTTGCCGACCCCGGGCGCGCGGGCCAGAAGGTGACCGAGGAGGCCGAGGAGGTCGTTCGCGCAGCGGCCGAGGAGTCGGATGAGCGCGTGGGCGAGGAGGCTGCCGACGTCCTCTACCACCTCACGGTTCTGCTCGCCACGCGCGGGCTCGAGCTCTCCCACGCGTTCGAGGAGCTGAATGGCCGTCGCCGCTGAAGCAGCCGGCTTCGAGGGGGAGCGCGATGGCCGTCGCCGCTGAGGCAGCCGACCTCGAGGTCGAGCCGAGCCTCGAGCGCGTGCGGGAGCTCGCCGCAGGACACACGCATGTGCCGCTCCGCCACGTGTTCATCGACGACTGCGAGACGCCCGTCTCCGCCTACCTCAAGCTGCGCGGGGAGGGCCCCTCGTTCCTGCTCGAGTCGGCGGAGCAGGGACGCCGCTTCGGCCGCTGGTCGTTCCTCGGCGTGCAGCCGCGCTCGGTGATCCGGCTGCAAGACGGGGAGCTTACGATCGATGGCGTCCCGCGCGCCTTCGACGATCCCTATGCCGCCGTCGGCGAGGAGCTCGAGCGCTACCGGGTCGCCCCGCTCGAGGGCCTGCCGCCGTTCGCCGGCGGTGCCGTCGGCCTCTTCGGCTACGACCTCGTGCGCTACGCGGAGCCAAGCGTCGGCGCGGGTAATCCCGACGAGCTCGGGCTCCCGGACCTCGCGCTGATGGTCTCCGATGTGCTGCTCGCCTTCGACCACCTGCGCCACGAGGTGACTGTGCTCGCCCATGTCGCGGTCGACGGTGGGCTCGAGCGTGGCTACGCAGAGGCGGTCGCCGCAATCGCCGAGGTGCGGGAGCGGCTCGCCGCGCCGGTGCCGCGGGGCGCGGCGGTGCCGCGCGAGCCGCCTGCGTTCGTCTCCAACATGGGATCCGACGGCTACGCCGCGGCGGTCGAGCGCGCGCGAGAGTACATCCGGGCGGGTGACGCCTACCAGATCGTGCCGAGCCAGCGCTGGAGCGCGGCCTGCCCGGTCGAGGCTTTCTCGATCTACCGCGGGCTGCGGACCGTCAACCCGAGCCCCTACATGTACTTCCTCGACCTCGAGGACTTCGAGATCGCCGGCGCCTCGCCGGAGTCGCTCGTGACCGTCGAGGGACGGCGCGCCCGCCAACGCCCGATCGCCGGCACGCGGCCTCGGGGCGACACCGCCGCGGAGGACATCGAGCTGGCGGGCGAGCTGCTGGCCGACGCCAAGGAGCGAGCCGAGCACGTGATGCTCGTCGATCTGGGACGCAACGATCTCGGGCGCGTGTGCGAGTACGGGTCGGTCGAGGTCGACGAGCTGATGGCGGTCGAGACCTACTCGCACCTGATGCACATCGTCTCCTCGGTGTCGGGCACGCTGCGCGCGGACGTCAGCGCGATCGAGGCGCTCAGGGCATCGCTGCCCGCCGGCACGCTCTCGGGTGCCCCGAAGATCCGCGCGATGCAGATCATCGACGAGCTCGAGCCGGTGCGGCGCGGGCCCTACGGCGGCGCCGTCGGCTACCTCTCCTACACGGGCGACCTCGACACCTGCATCTACATCCGCTCTGCGACCGTCGCAGGGGGGCGCGTGCACGTGCAGGCAGGAGGCGGCATCGTGGCCGATTCCGAGCCGCTCTCCGAGGTGCGCGAGACCGAGGCGAAGGCGGGCGCCGTGCTCGCCGCACTCGAGGTCGCCTGCCGGCAGCGGGACTGGGCGTGAGCGAGGCGACCGGTGTGGCCGAGCCGGCGCGCGAGAGCGACCGGACGCGCGTTGGCGATCGCGCGCAGGGGCGGGTGCTCGTGCTCGACAACTACGACTCCTTCACGTTCAACCTGGTGCAGTACCTGGGCGAGCTCGGCGCGCAGCTCGAGGTCGTGCGCAACGATGCGGCCTCGGCCGAGGCGCTCGTCGAGCGGGCGCGCGGCGGGCGCGCGATCGTCTCGCCCGGGCCGCGCACGCCCGCCGACGCGGGCGTGTCCGTGCCCGCCATCCGCGCGTTCGCCGAGGCCGGCGTGCCGGTGCTCGGAGTCTGCCTGGGCGCGCAGGCGCTCGCGTGCGCGTTCGGGGGCAGGGTCGTGCGCGGCGAGCCGGTGCACGGCAAGACCGCCGAGATCGAGCACGACGGCCGGACGATCTTCGCCGGCATCGCCTCGCCGCTCGTCGCCGGGCGCTATCACTCGCTCGTCGTCGACCCGGAGCTTCCGCCGTGCCTCGAGCGCTCGGCCCACTCGAACGGCACCGTGATGGCGCTGCGCCACCGCGAGCTTCCCGCCGAGGGTGTGCAGTTCCACCCGGAGTCGATCCTCACCGTTGAGGGCAAGCGCCTGCTGCGCAACTTCCTCGAGCGCTAGCGCGGACGCCGGCTCGATGCCCAATCCAGTGCTAACCGAGGCGGTCGAGCGACTCGTGGCGGGCGCCGACCTAGCCGCCGACGAGGCCGCCGGCGTGCTCACGGAGGTGATGGAGGGGCGTGCCTCCGAGATGCAGACGGCAGCGTTCCTGATCGCGCTGCGCGCAAAGGGCGAGGCGGTCTCCGAGCTCGTCGGGCTGGCGCGTGCGATGCGACGGCTCGCCAACTCGGTCGAGGTCGCGGCGGACGACCTGCTCGACACCGCGGGAACCGGCGGTGGACGGCCCTCGTTCAACGTCTCGACGACGGCCGCCTTCGTAGCCGCCGGCGCCGGCTGCCGGCTGGCCAAGCACGGCAACCGATCGGCCACCCGCAGCTCGGGCTCGGCCGACGTGCTCGAGGCACTCGGGGCGCGCATCGACCTCGAGCCCTCGGCGATCGCCCAGTGCATCGAGTCGGTCGGCTTCGGCTTCATGTTCGCCCCCGCCCATCACAGCGCCACGCGGCACGTCGTGCCGGTGCGCCGCGAGCTCGGCGTGCGCACGGTGTTCAACTTCCTCGGCCCGCTCACCAACCCGGCGGGAGCGACCAGGCAGCTGATCGGAGTCTCCGACCCGGCCTACCTCGAGCGCCTGGCAGATGCCCTTGGAGAGCTCGGTGGGCGCAGCGCGCTGGTAGTGTCGAGCGAAGATGGCCTCGACGAGATCAGCGTCTCGGGGACCACGCACTTGGTCGAGCTGAGAGACGGAGTGACGCGCGCGTTCGAGCTGCGGCCAGAGGATCTCGGCGTGGCCCGGGTGCCTCCCGAGACGATCGGGGCGGGCACGCCGGACGACAACGCGGCGATCCTGCGCGCGGTGCTCGAGGGCGCCCCCGGGGCGCAGCGGTCGCTCAGCGTCGTCAACGCCGGTGCCGCGATCTACGTCGACGGCGGTGCGGACTCGATCGAGGTGGGTACGCGGCTGGCCGAGCAGGCGATCGACTCGGGCGCCGCGCGATCGGTGCTTGAGCGCTACGTCGAGCTGACGAGGGAGCTGGCGCCCGACCGATGAGCGTCCGGTTGGAGCAGCTCGTGAGCGCCACCCGCGAGCGTGTCGAGGAACGCAAGCGCGAGCTGCCGCTCGGCGAGCTCGAGCGGCTCGTCTCGAGCCGCGGCGAGGGCAGGCCGTTCAGCGAGGCGCTCTGCCACCCGGGCACCTCGCTGATCGCCGAGTACAAGCGGCGCTCACCGTCGGCCGGTGCGATCCGCGAGGGCGCGAGCGTGGCCGACATGGTGCTCGCCTACGAGCGCGGCGGTGCTGCCGCGCTCTCGATCCTCACCGAGGAGGATCACTTCGGCGGCTCGCTCGACGATCTGCGCGACGCGCGGGCCAGCGCGACCGTGCCGATCCTGCGCAAGGACTTCCACATCGATCCCTACCAGCTCTACGAGGCCAAGGCGGCGGGAGCCGACGCGGTGCTGATCGTCGTCGGGGCGGTCGAAGTGGGCCAGCTGCGCGAGCTCTGCGCCGAGGCGCAGGCGCTCGACCTCGATGCGCTCGTCGAGGTGCACGACGAGCCCGAGCTCGAGCTCGCGCTCGAGCACGACGTCGACGTCGTGGCGATCAACAATCGCGATCTGGCGGACTTCTCCGTGGATGTCTCGCGCACGCTCGAGCTGCTGGCCGACGTTCCGGCAGGGAAGACGGTCGTGTCCGAGTCCGGCATCGGCTCGCGCGAGCAGATCGAGGAGCTCGAGCGGGTGGGGGTCGACGCGGTGCTCGTCGGGGAGTCGGTCATGCGCTCCGAGGATCCCGAAGGCGCGGTCCGCGAGCTGACCCGCAGCGAGGAGCCGACCAATCCCCACGGCCATGCGCCGGCAAGCCCCCGGCCGTGAGCC
>JBBSNQ010000057.1:0-8112 GCA_038232575.1 Solirubrobacterales bacterium
ACGCCCGACGCTTCATCGAGCGGAAGGACCCTGAAGTGCGACGGCTCAGGCAGCCCCCACTGCGATCCTGATGCGTTCCCGAATGCTCGACAACTGCTCAGCGGTAATCCGAGAGGCGGTGCCGTCGACGCGCCGCAGCGACACGCTGGTGACGTGATGGGCCAACGCCCAACACGTTGTATCGACGCCGTTATCGGCCGTCGGCTCGATTTGCTCTGCGAACGACCTGTGCGCGAGTCCCTCGTCCCGGGTCAACGGAACGACGAGCATGTTGGGGTACTCCTCCGGAAACAACTCGTGATCCTCGACCACCACCGCGGGACGCAGGCTGCCTGGTTCTTGGGGCAATGAGCCGCCGCGCCAATCGACCACCACGATGCTGCCGGCCTGCTGCCGGGTCACGGGAGGTCGGTCGGCGGCGTCCCGAGCTCGTCGAGCTCCTCGCGCGCCTCAGCGTGCTGGGCCAGATGGGTCACCACCCGATCCCCGTCCGCCCGGATCGCCTCTCGCCGTACCCGTCGCGCCGCGGCCTCGGCTATCTCCCGAACGAACGCGCTTAGCCCCTTGCCTTGCCCACGGGCTGCCGCCTCCAGCGCCGCCCGGTCACCCGCATCCAGTCGAATCGTCAGCGTCTTAGCCATACACGGCAATGTACCACGGCTTCGTGTCACAGCGGAGCCGTTCAGCTCGGCGCCGGGCCGGCTTCGCCGAGCAACTGGTCGGGCGCGCGAAACCTTCGTCGAGCTGGCCGATCTGCTGTCGAAGGGCATGACGGGATACCGCGCCGGACGATCTATATACGCGGCGGGTAGTCCGTATATACTGAATTGCGTGGCGAAGCATCTGGTCGATCTCGATGAGGAGGCGCTCGGCACGGCCCGCGCCGAGCTCGGCACTACCACGATCAGGGACACGGTGAACGCGGCGCTCCGCAGAGCCACGGCCCGTCGCGAGCGCCGGGTGGCCGAGGCGCTCGATGTACTGGCCGGGGCGAGCCTCGAGGACCGTGCTGAAGCGTGGCGCTGACATCTCTTCTCGACACCAGCGTGGTCAAGCGGCTCGACCGGCCCGAGATCCGCGATGTGATCGAGCCGTTGGCTGCGGCCGGTCAGCTCGGGCGCCCGCTCATCTGCGATCTGGAGGTCGGTTACTCGGCGCGCAACGCTACGGAGTGGGACGAGCTTGTGGGGGCGCTCGGCGCTTTCGCTCCCATTGATACGACCGCTGCGCATGTGCGTCGGGCGCTTCAGGTGCAGCGGGTGCTCGCTGAGCGCAGCCAGCGCGGCCGCAAGATTCCCGATCTACTCGTCGCGGCGGCAGCTGAGGAGCTGGGCATCACCGTTCTCCACTACGACGACGACTTCGATCTCATCGCGTCGGTCACCGGGCAACGCTCCCAATGGGTGGTGCCGGCGGGCAGCGTGGGCTAGATCCGGCGCACGAGCGGACCGCCCAGCTCAGCCGGACGCGGCTCCGGCCAGGTCGTCTCCGCCGCTGAGGTAGGTCCCGTGGCCCTCCACGACGAGCGGGCCGTCGAAGGTCAGGACTTCGTTGACCAGACCGCCCTTCTGGTTGCGGTAGTTGATCACCAGCGTGTGCAGGCCGGCGTAGACGGCCACGACCTCGAAGTGCAGGTCTGGGATGAGCCGCAGCCCCTCGGTCCAATAGGCCCGTAGCGCGTCCTTGCCGCGGATGACGCCGTCGCTGTCCTCGAGGAGCTGCGCTGCGACGGGCGAGGTGAAGACGACGTCGTCTGCGAAGTGGCTCAGCACCTGCTCTAGGTCGTGGGCATTCCAGCCCTGCACCCAGCTTGCGACGAAGGGGCTTGCCTCGGCCTGCTCCATGCTCCGATCATGGCAGCTTGGCTCCTGGCTCTTCCCAGAAGTCATGAACGATCTCTCCGTCCCCCTCGACGTGCGGCCCGAAGATCAGGACTTCAAGTCCCTGCCGGCCCGCCTCGAAGGCGCGCGTCACGCCAGCGCCCACGCACACCGCGTCCAGCGGCGCCAGGTCCACGAGCTCGTCGTCGAGCTTTACCCGGCCCGAGCCTGCGAGGACCACGTAGATCTCCTCGGCCTCGCGGTGGCGATGCGCGAACGCCTCGCGCTGATCCGGCTTGACGACGAGATACGCGATGCCCGTTGCCTCCGCGCCCAGGTCGGCCCGCGGGAAGCGCGCCTCCTGGGTCTGCGAGAAGCCATGCTTGACCGCCATGTCCTCGACGTCTCGGAGCTGCACCTTCGAGTAGCCCATCGCGGCGATCCTACTCCCGGGGATCGCGGCGCGCGGGGTCACTTTCCAGCTACCGCACCTCGATCTGGGCGCTATGCCCGCTCGACCCGGCGAGCCGCGAGTCGCGGGTCAGCAGCGGACACTCGAGCGCCTCCGCCAGCGCGACGTAGGCGGTGTCGTATGTGGATACGTTGTCGCGCAGCGCGAACGCCCGCCGGCGCAGAGCATCCGCGCAGGGCCACCGCTCGATCGAGAGATCCTCGAAGTCGGTCAGCAGATCCGCGGCCCTGGCAGCGCTCAGATGCTCGGCCAGGGTCAGACGCCGCAGCGCAGAGACGACCTCGAAGTCGAGCAGCATCGGAGCGTGCAGCTCCTCTGCTTCCAGGTAGGAGCGCAGCGCCTCGCCGCCCGCGACGGCTCCGAGCGCGTCGACGACCGCCGCGCTGTCGACGACGATCACTCCAGTGTGCGGTCGAGTTGCTCCTCGCGCTCCCGACGGGCTGCGGCCAGGGCCTCGACCGCGGAGACTTCAAGGCGCTCCGCACGACCGGCGGCGCGCTCCAGGACCTCGCCAACGGTGGGGCGGGCGACCTCGCGGGATATGAGCTCGAGCAGATAGGCATTGAGCGACTCGCCGCGAGCCGCGGCGCGAGCCTTGAGGGCTCGACGCGCGTTGTCCGGAACGTTCCTGATCTGGAGTAGCGACGCCATATCAATACACATTAGCTGATTATTGATGCCGATCGCATGCTAGATTGTCGCCCGTGCCGCCGGCCGAAAGCCCGCCTCGAGGAAGGTCCTGCTGGCTTGGCGCCGGCGACGCCGGGCTGGTTCGTGGTCAACGTGGCCGACGCGGCCTGGCACACGCACTCGCGCTTCGGAGCAGCCTGCTCGTTCGAGGCACGGGACGTCGCACCGTTTGCAGAGCTCGGGGTCAACGTACGCGTCCTTCAGCCCGGGCAGCCCGTCGGCCTCTACCACTCCGAGAACCACGAGGAGGGTTTCTTGGTCCTGGCCGGCGAGGCAATGCTGATCGTCGAGGACGAGGAGCGCCCGCTCAGCACGTGGGACTTCGTTCACTGCCCGCTCGGTGTCGATCATGTGGTCGTCGGCGCTGGCGAGGGTCCGTGCGCGCTGCTCGCGGTCGGCGCTCGCGCCGCCGAGCGCTCACAGCAGGGCTTGCAGTACCCGGTCTCTCACGTGGCCGCCCGGTTCGACGCCTCCGTGGCGACTGCGACCGGCAATCCCGGCGAGGCCTACGCCGACGTCGAGTGGCCCGAGCCGGGTCGCCCCGAGGCCTCGGCGCTGCCCTGGGGCGGCTCCGCGTGAGCGACACGTAGCCGAACGCTGCCGGGCACCTACTCCGAGCGGAGCTCGATCTGCGGCTCGACGTCGATCTCGGTGCGCAGTGAGTTCGCGACGTAGCACTCCCGGTGAGCGGTCTCGACCAGCCGCCGGACTCGATCCTCGGTCGGCCCTCCTGCAACGACGATGCGCGGGCGCAGAACGATGCGCGTGAGGCGCATCGGCTGCTCTTCCTTGGGCATGGCTCCTTCGGCCTCGTCGTCGTAGGCGAGCACCTCGATGCGCGCGCGGGCCGCGGCGGCGAGGAAGGAGAGCAGCTGGCATGAGGAGGCGGCAAGCACGACGAGCTGCTCGGGGTTGAGGTGCTCGGGCCGGCCGAGGAACGCCTCGCCGGCGGAGAGCGCCAGCGCGGCGTCCGCCGGGGGCGCGCTCGCGCTGTGCTCGCGCGCGTAGCGCTCGTAGCCCGCGCCCGTCGAGCCGCGCCAGGAGCACTGCGCCCGGTAGATGTGCTCGCTGCTCATCGGGTGCAAGGTTGCCACGAGGGGACCTGCGGCGACACCGCGCTAGCCCTCGCCCGATCCGGCCGGCACGAGGCCGAGCGTGGCGCCCTGGGCTGGCTGCGCCCGGCCGAGCGCGGCCGAGCCGTGTTCGTCACCGACGCCGGGGCGGGCGGCCTGAACTCAACCTTCGGGCTCGAGCTCGACGGTCCCGCGGCCCCCGCTCAGCCCAGCGGCCTGTCCCCGATCCAGTAGCGCGGGCCCGGGCCGCGGGCGGCCGCGCGGTCGTCGGGGTTGGCGAGCTTGCAGCGATCGAGCGAGAGGCAGCCGCAGCCGATGCACTGGGTGAGCCCGGCCTTGAGGCGCTCGAGCTCGGCGATGCGCTCGTCGATCCGCCCGCTCCACTCGCTCGAGAGCCTTGACCAGTCACGGGCCTTCGGGGCGCGGTGCGGGGGCAGCTTCTCGAGCTCGGAGCCGATCTCCTCGAGGCTCAGCCCGACGCGCTGCGCAAAGACGATGAAGGCGATCCGCCGCAGCACCGGACGCGGGTAGCGGCGGTGCCCGGAGCCCGCCCGCTCTGAGGAGATCAGGCCCCGTTCTTCGTAGAAGCGCAGGGCCGAGGAGCGGACGCCGCTGCGCTTTGAGACCTCGCCGATCGTGAGCAGTTCGGGCATGCCCATGAAGGAAAGCACATCTTGCCGTTGACATCAAGTGCACTTGAGCTTGTACAGTGGGAGTCACTTCGTTTCCGACCCTTGAGGAGCCAGTCATGGCAGCGACACAGACAGCGAGCGAGCAGATCACCGAGGAGGTCGCCTCTTGGCCCGGCGTCGAGGCGGGCATCGGCGAGCGCGGCGAGTTCGGGTTCAGCGTCGGCGGCCGCCAGATCGGCCATCTCCACGGTGACCACGCCGCCCATTTCGGCTTCCCGCGCGACGTCGGTGCCGATCTGCGGGAGCAGGGCCGCGTCGGACCGCACCCCGTGAACCGGCACTCGCCGAAGATGGCCGCGCGCAGGATCGAGTCCGAGGACGACGTCCGCGAGGTGATCGAGCTGCTGCGGCTCAACTTCGACCGCGTGGCCGGGCGGAACGGCGCGGCAGCAGGCGCCAGCGCGCGGTCCTCGTAGACCGGGCGCGTTTGACGATATGGAGCCGAACACCGACATCGCGGGCCTCTACTCCTCGGCTCCCGAGCAGCTGCCCTTCGCACCCTCGCTCGAGATCAGGGCGTTTCTGCTCGAGCGGGAGCGCGGGAACCTGCTCGTCTACACGAACAACATGCTCGAGTCCGACGCGCCAGCGATCGCGGAGCTCGGCGGCGTCTCGCGCCAGTACCTGAATCACTGGCACGAAGCCATGCTTGCGCCGACGTGGGCTGCCGCTCCGGTCTTCGTGCACGAGAGCGACCGCCAGTCGGTTGCCGAGACGAGCCATGTCCGCGCGACCTTCCGGAAGCGGCACACCCTCGACGATGACTTTGAGGTGATCCCGACGCCGGGGCACACGCCCGGCGCGACTGCCTTCCTATGGGACAGCGGCAAGCACCGGCTGCTGTTCACCGGCGACACGCTCCTGCTGAGCGACGGTGAGTGGGTCGCGGCGGTGCTCGACTCGAGCGATCGCGGCGCCTACGTGGAGAGCCTCGAGCTGATCCGCGACCTCAACTTCGACGTGCTCGTCCCGTGGGCCGCGAGCGGCGGTCAGCCCTACCACGCCTTCACGACCCAGTCGGAGACCCGCGACCGGATCCGCGCGATCCTCGAGCGCGTGCGCCGCGGCGAGGGCAGCTGAGCGTCGCGGCTCGGGCCCCACCGAGGCGGGGGTTACGTCAGCGCGCGATCGAGCGAATCGACGTCGAGGTCCGGTTCGTCCGCACCGTGCTCTCCGAGCTCGTGGGCCGCGACGGCCAGCTCCGAAACGCGCATCTCGTACGACTCTCTCGCGGCGAGGATGCGGCGATAGCGCTCGGACAGGCCGTGGTCGTCTGGATGGAGGATGACTGCTTTGAGTCTAGGAGGCCGTCTCCGGCAACTCGCTCTGCGGATCCTCGAGCCGGCGGGAGAGCAGGAGCGCCGCTCCGGCGAGGGCGATCAGGACGGCACCGTAGATGTTCGCGGTCTCGTGCAGGCCGACCTGGGTTACCGCGGCTCCGGCTGCTATCGCCGGGAGGCTGAAGGCGAGGTAGGCCACGGCCAGGATTGCCGATACGAAGGCCGCTCGCTGATCGGCCGGCGCCTGGTTGGCGAGCGCGCGAAAGGCGCCCGCGAAGGCCGGCCCGAAGCCGAGGCCCGCGATCGCGGTCCCGGCGAGGAAGAGGGCCGTCGACTCGACACCGAGCGCAGTCAGGATGACGACGACGCCGGCGATCAGAGCCGCCAGCCCGCCGCGGGCGGTGCTACGGGCGTGGACGTCGCGGACGTGGATCGACGCGAGCGCGCTGATTCCGGCCATCACGAAGATCGGCAGCCCGCCGGCGAGATGGCTCCCGTTGCCCAGCACGGACGCCGTCAGCGACGGCCCCAGCGAGAGCACGAGCCCGCCGAGCGCCCAGGTCGCCACCAGGCAGGGTACGGTCGCTGCGAAGGCGCCCCGCAGCGAGCTCGGCACGGCGATCTGCGGTCGCAGCGAATGCAGCCAGGGGCCGCCCTTCATCACCGTCTCCGGGATCGTCGCGGCAAACAGCGCGGCCGCGATGACGCCCCCGAACAGCAGCCAGAAGACGAGCTGGGTCGGAGCGGGGCCGTAGTCGAGCAGCAGCCCGGCGGCGAGGGCGCCCGAAGCGAGGCCGCTCAGCGGCGCGGCCACTCCGAGCAGCGCGCCGAGCCGCGGACGGTCCGCGGGCTGCAGGTCGAGCAGCGCGGCGGTGATCGTCCCCATGGCGATGCCGGTCGCAATGCCCTGCACGGTTCGGGCGGCGAACAGCCAGATCACGCTCTGCGCCTCGGCGAAGGCGAGCATCGCCACAAGCTCGATGCCAAGCGCGACGAGCAGCGTCGGCTTGCGGCCGACGTGGTCGGAGACCGACCCGGCGACGACCAGGGAGACGAGCAGGGCGAGCGCGTACGCCGCGAAGACGCTCGTCAGCGTGATCGCCGAGAAGCCCCACGCGGTCTGGTAGACGACGTAGAGCGGCGAGGGCGCGCTCGAGGCAAACAGCAGCAACCCGAGCGTCACAGCGAGACCCCAGAACGCCGGCCGGCGGCCGATCTCGGGGACGGCACGAGCGTGACTTGTGAGGGAGAGCGAGATACGAGGCTCCTGTCGGACGACGACGGTGTTCGCGACTGCATGTAGGGGACGGTCGTCGTGGTACGAATGTGAGACGGACGCCGTGGTACGACGATTACCGTAGCAAGAGTACGGCGGATCTCGTACAATGCTAGCCAAGAGCATGGGCTTGCACCATCCAGCCACGGACGAGCTCGAGCTGTCGGCCGTCCTCCATGCCCTCAGTGACCCGCAGCGACTGCACATCGTCCGCGTGCTGGCGGCGTCTCCGGAGGCGCGGCGGTGCGGGACGTTCGATCTCCCGGTGACGAAGTCGACGGCGACGCATCACTTCCGTGTCCTGCGCGAGGCGGGCGTGATCAGTCAGCGCGAGGAGGGGACCGCGAGGCTCAGCTCGCTCCGCAGGGCCGATCTCGACGCGCGCTTTCCGGGATTGCTCCCGGCGGTGCTTGCGGCGGAGCCGTCTGCCGGCGATGCGGCCGACCAGCACACACGTCAGGTGATGGATCGCGCAAGCCAACCGTCCCCCAAGGAGGCAGCACCGTGATCGGCAAGACCTCACACGACGCCCTTACCGGACCGCTCGCCGCGATGGCGCTCGGCCGATTGGCCTTCGGAACGGCCTCACGCGGAGCGCCGCTGCCCTCGCTCCGGCCGTTCGGGATCGACGACGGAACGCCGGCGCTCGCCTACATGACGCGCGTCTTCGGGATCCGTGCGATCGCGCTCGGAACCGGCTACCTGCTGAGCGACGGCGACGCGCGCCAGCTGTGGCAGCGCCTTGCCTTCGTCTGCGACATCTCCGACACGATCGCCGGAGTCGGGCACCTGCGTCGCGCCGACCTCCC
>JBBSNQ010000058.1:0-8020 GCA_038232575.1 Solirubrobacterales bacterium
CTCGGTCTCCTCGCCCACCGCGAGCTCGGCAGGGCACGGCTGCTCGCCGCGGGGGCCCTGCTCATCGCGCTGCTCGCCTGGCAGTGGTCGCCGGCCGTGCGCGACGTCGCCAACACGATCGACAATCCGTCGACCGAGCCCGCCTACTACGAGCCGCTGTTGCGGTTCCTCGAGCGGGAGGACGGCGAGGGGCGGGTCGAGATCCCGTTCACGCGCGAGCACTGGGAGGCTGCGATCGTCGCGCCGCGGCGGCCGATCGCGCGCGGCTGGCTGCGCGCGACGGGCATCGCCCACAACCCCCTCTTCTACGACGACCGGCAGCTGACAGACGAGGCCTACGCGCGCTGGCTCGGTGAGAACGCGGTCGCCTTCGTCGCCCTACCCGACGCGCCGCTCGACTACTCGGGGCGCGCGGAGGCGGCGCTCGTCGCGCGTGAGCCCCCCTACCTCACACCGCGCTGGCGCTCGGAGCACTGGCGCGTGTACGAGGTCAGGGGCCCGCACGCGCTCGTCGTCCCTCGCGGCCGTGCGCGCATGAAGGTCAGGGCACTCCGCACCGGCGAGGTCGTGCTCGACGTCGAGCGTCCCGGCACCGCGCTCGTACGGGTGCGCTGGAGCCCCTACTGGGGCGCCCGGGGGACGTGCGTCGAGCGCGACGGAGACTGGACGCGCGTGCACGCTCGCCACGCGGGGAGAGTGCGCCTCGTGACGGCGTTCTCGCTCAAGCGCCTGTTCTCCCATGGCCGGCGCTGCAACTGAGCGCGGCTATCCTTGCGCGCCGTGTCTCGCGCCTGGCACTGGATCGGACGCCGGCTGCCGCACGGCTGGCCTGACCTGCTTCGTCAGCTGCTGCTCTTCGCGGGCGCCTACCTCGCGTACCGGCTCGTGCGCGGCGTGATCGAGGGGCAGGGAGTCACCGCGGCCTTTGAGAACGCGCGCGAGCTAGTCCACATCGAGCGCTGGCTCGGCCTCTTCTTCGAGCCCGGCCTGCAGGCATGGGCGCTTGCCACATCGCCGGTCGCGCTCGACACGGCGAGCTGGATCTACGTGCACTCGCACGCAGCCATCACCACGCTCTTCCTCGCGTGGCTCTACCTCTGCCGCAACCACGCCTTCTACTTCGTGCGCGACATGTTCATGATCGCGATGGGGCTGGCGCTGGCCGTCTACCTGCTGTTCCCCACCGCACCGCCGCGGATGCTGCCCGAGTGGGGCTTCACCGACACCGTGGTCGGCCTCGTCGGCACCGCCGCCTCGCAGGGCGCCGACATCCTCTACAACCCCTTCGCCGCGATGCCGAGCATGCACGTCGCCTTTGCGCTGATGATCGCCATCCCCGCGATGCGGCTGGTGAGTTCGCGCGCCCTGAAGGCGGCGTGGGCGACCTATCCGGTGCTCGTCACCGTCGTCGTCGTGATCACAGCCAACCACTTCTGGATCGACGCGGCGTTCGGTGCGCTGGTGGCGGCCTTCTCCGCCTACCTCGCCCAAGTGGCCGAGAACGCCGGGTCGCGCGAGTCGGTGCCCGCCGAGGCGCCCGCATGACGCCGCCCGCACCCACCGCGTCCTCCGCCACCGCAAGCGAGCCCGAGCGAGGACATCGAGTCAGGCGCGCCTCGCGCTCCAAGGGAGCCACACGCCCAGAGCGCGGGGAGCCCTGGAGCGCCGGCGAGGTTCGCACCCGCGCGCGCAACCGCCTGATCGAGTCGCGGCTGACGCCGAACGCGATCTCGCTCACCGGCTTCGTGCTCAATGTGATCGCGGCCGCCCTCGTGCTCGAGCAGCTGTTCGTGCTCGCCGGCGTCGCCTTCATCGCCGGCTCGATCATGGACACCCTCGACGGGCGCTACTCGCGCATGTCGGGCAAAGGCACGCCCTTCGGAGCATTCCTCGACTCGACGCTCGACCGCGTCGAGGAGGGGGTCGTCCTGACCGCGATCGCCGCCTACTTCGCGACGACCGGCGATGCGCTCGCGGTCGGCGCGGTGGTCATCGCGGTGATCGGCTCGTTCATGGTCAGCTACACACGCGCGCGCGCCGAGGCGCTCGGGATCGACTGCAAGGTGGGCGTGGCCACGCGCCCCTGGCGCGTCACGATCATCTCCGCAGGCCTCGTCTTCGCCAAGGGCGCGGGCGTCCTAGACTTGGAGCTGCTCGAGCCGGCTGTCTACGTGCTCGCGGCGCTCACTACGGTCACCGCCCTGCAGCGCGTGCTGCACGTCAGGCGGGGCCTGCACGAGTCGAGCGCCGTGTAACCAAGGACGCGCTTCGGGGTCTCATCGGCCGAGTCCGCGCGCTTCCATCGCAAGATCCTGAGGAGGATCCACCAAGTGGCAGACCACCCCCACAGCAACGGCGCCTCGCGCTACCAGGCTGAGAAGGTCCGGGTCGCGATCATCGGCGTCGGCAACTGCGCCTCCTCGCTCGTGCAGGGAGTCGAGCACTACCGGGGCGCGGATCCGACGGCGCGCGTTCCCGGCCTCATGCACGTCGATCTCGGCGGCTACCACGTCGGCGACATCGAGTTCAGCGCGGCGTTCGACATCGACGCGGACAAGGTCGGCAAGGACCTCGGCGAGGCGATCTGGGCCGGCCAGAACAACACGATCAAGTTCGCCGAGGTCCCGTCTCTGGACGTCGCGGTGAACCGCGGCATGACGCACGACGGGCTCGGCAAGTACCTCAAGGAGAAGATCGAGAAGGCGCCGGGGCAGACCGCCGACATCGGCTCGATCCTCAGGGAGACGCGGACCGACGTGGTCGTCTCCTACCTGCCGGTCGGCTCCGAGCAGGCGACCAAATGGTATGTCGAGCAGGTGCTCGAGGCCGGCTGCGCGTTCGTCAACTGCATCCCCGTCTTCATCGCTCGGGAGAACTACTGGGGCGAGCGCTTCCGCAAGGCGGGCCTGCCGATCGTCGGCGACGACATCAAGTCGCAGGTCGGCGCGACGATCGTCCATCGCCAGCTCGCGCGGCTCTTCGGCGATCGCGGCGTGCGGCTCGCGCGCACCTCGCAGCTCAACGTCGGCGGCAACATGGACTTCTACAACATGCTCGAGCGCGAGCGGCTCGAGTCGAAGAAGGTGTCGAAGACCAACGCGGTGACCTCGATCATGGAGCACGAGCTGCCGGCCGACGACGTCTACATCGGCCCCTCCGACTACGTGCCCTGGCTCGAGGATCGCAAGTGGGCGCACATCCGCCTCGAGGGCGAGGCGTTCGGCGGCGTGCCGCTCACCGCGGAGGTCAAGCTCGAGGTCTGGGACTCGCCGAACTCGGCCGGCATCGTCATCGACGCGGTGCGCTGCTGCAAGCTCGCGCTCAACCACGGCATCGGAGGGCCGCTCGAGGATCCGAGCGCCTACCTGATGAAATCGCCGCCGCAGCAGGTGCCCGATTCGGTCGCCTGCGAGGCCACCGAGCAGTTCATAGCCCAGTACGCCGGCCGCCCGAAGCTGCCGGGCCAGGGGCACGTGACGGCGGCGAGCACGGCAGACGCCTGAGCGGCGACCGCTTCGACATCGCCCAGGTGAGCCCGTACGCCTGGGAGCAGCCGCACGAGGTCAACCGCTTCATCGCGGGCGCTTCGGCGGAGCTGCGCCGGCGGGGCCACCGAGTGGTCGTGCTGGCCCCGAGCGAGTCGCGCCGGCTCGTGCGCGCGTCGCGCAAGCTGGTCGAGCGGGCCGCAGACGAGCCCGAGGTGCTCTTCGAGGCCGAGGATCATGTGCTCGCCGTCGGGCACAGCGTCGCCGCTCCCGGGCGGCGCGGGCGGAGCTTCCCGCTCTCGCTCGACAGCTCGCGCACGGTCGAGGACGCGCTCGCGCGCTCCACGCTCGACTTCGTCCACGTCCACGAGCCCTTCGCCCCGAGCGTCTCCTCGGCCGCGCTGCGCCACTCGCGCTCGCTCAACGTCGCCACCTTTCACTCCGCGAGCGAGCGGATCCTCTCGACTCAGGTCGCGCCGCGGCTCGTGGGGCGTCTCTTCCAGCGTCTCGACGCCCGGACGGCCAGCTTCGATGCAACCCGGGAGCTGCTCGAGCGCTACTTCCCCGCCAGCTACCGAGTGGTGCGCCCGGGGGCCGACGCGATCGAGCCGGCGCAGAAGCCCGACGACGCGGTCATCGAGATCCTCTATCCGGCGCAGGAGGAGCGCTCGGCGCTGCGGCTGTTCCTGCGGGCGCTGCGACGCCTTCCCGCGCAGCTGCCCTGGCACGCGACCGTCTGGTCCCCCGTGGCGCCGGCGGAGCTGGCGATTCCGCTGCCGCGCGCGTTGCGCGAGCGCGTGAGCTTCGCCGGGCCGACCGAGGGCTCAGAGGCCGCCCACCTCGCTGCGGCGCACATCGTCGTGGCCGCCTCGAGCGGCATCATGCCGGCCTCCGGCATCCCGCTGCGAGCGATGGCGGCAGGGGCGATACCGGTCGCCTCGCGCCTCTACCCCTACGAGGAGGCGCTTGTGCACGGCGAGCGCGGGCTGCTGTTCGAGCCGCGCGATGTCGAGACGCTGGCGGCGCAGCTCACCCGCCTGGCAGACGACGGCGGGCTGCGCGGCGAGCTGCGCGAACGGGTCGCGCGCGACCGAGCGGAGCTCGGCTGGCCGCGCGTAGCGGGCGCGCTCGAGGAGACCTACTCACGAGTCGCGCAGCGCCGCCACTCCCCGGGCGATCCGGCTCTGCGGCGCCGGCTCGCACAGCGGCCGCTGATCGCTGTCGACCTGCACATGCATACCGACCACTCGCCCGACTGCGCGACCCCGGTCGACATGCTGCTCGAGACCGCACAGGAGCAGGGGCTCGGAGCGATCGCCGTCACCGACCACAACGAGATCTCGGGCGCGCTGGCCGCGCGCGATCGCGCCGAGGGCATCAAGGTGATCGTCGCCGAGGAGGTCAAGACCGCGGGCCAGGGCGAGGTGATCGGGCTCTTCATCGAGGAGCTGATCCCGCGTGGGATGAGCCTCGCCGAGACGATCGCCGAGATCAAGCGCCAGGGTGGGCTCGTGTACGTCCCGCACCCCTTCGACCGCATGCATTCGGTGCCCGACTACGAGCACCTGCTCGACGTCGTCGAGGAGATCGACGCGATCGAGGTCTTCAATCCGCGCATCGCGTTCTCGTCCTTCAACGAGGAGGCCGTGCGCTTCGCAGCGAAGTACCGCGTCGCCGCCGGCGCGGGCTCCGACTCGCACGTCGCGCAGGGCCTCGGCTCGGTCCGGATCTCGATGCGCGACTTCGACGGTCCCGAGGAGTTCCTCGAGTCTCTGCGCGAGGCCGACATCATCCGCCGCCGCCAGTCGCTCCTCTACGTGCAGGCGCTCAAGTTCATCCAGACGCACGGCCGCGGCGCGACCGGTAGGCAGGCGGGCGCGAGGTCGCCGAAGCGCGCGAAGGCGAGTGTGCGGCGGGCGGGCGACAAGCCGGCGAAGCGGGTGCGGAGCGGCAACAACTGATGCACGCAAGAGGACAGGAGCTCGAGCCGTCAAACGGTTCCGTCCGGGTGCCCGCAACCGACGACCAGATCCGAGAGAAGTACCTCGAGCGGGCCATCCGCGAGCTGAACCAGCTCACGCACGAGCTGCAGGCCTGCGATCGGTGCCCGCGCGGGAACCTCTCGCCCGTGCTCGGATCGGGCCATCCGCTGGCCGACATCTTCTTGCTCAAGCACGCGCCGACCGCAGCGGAGGTGGAGGAGGGCGTCGCCTTCTACGGACGCGCCGGCAACGCCCTGATGAAGTCGCTCGAGCGCCTGGAGATCGACCCCATGGTCATCTACGGGACGCTGTGCGTGAAGTGCCCGGTGCCCGACACCGAGCTCGCCGCTCGGGAGTGCCGTGCGCGCGTGCTCGAGGAGCTCGCGATCGTCGCACCGCGGATGGTCGTCGTGATGGGCGAGCTTGCGCTGGCTGAGCTGAACGCACTCGAGCTGCCGCTGGGCCGTGCCGTCGAGCCCGAGCCGGGCAGGATCCAAGAGCTGACGCCCTCATGCGAGATGCTCTTCGTGCCGGACATCGACGCGTCGCTCGACGACGAACCGGCCAAGCGCGCGTTCTGGCAGGCGTTCAGGTCGCTCGGCGACTGGTACGCGGACTTCCCCCCCTACTAGGAGGATTCAGCTGCCCCGCCAGCTCGGCTATGAGCTGCGCTCGAGCAGGGCAACCGACTCGATGTGGGGAGTCTGGGGGAACATGTCGATCGGGCGCACGGTCACGAGCCGGTAGCCACCCTCGACCATCTGGCGCGCGTTCGGCGCGAGCGTCGTCGGGTTGCAGGAGACGTAGACGATCCTGCGCGCACCCGCCTCGAGCACCCGGCGCACGACCTTCGCGGAGAGCCCAGCGCGGGGCGGGTCGAGGACCACGACATCGGGCTGGCCCGCCTCCTCGATCAGCGGACGCATCGCCGTCCTGATGTCTCCCGCGAAGAAGCGCGCGTTCTCGATCTCGTTGAGGCGGGCGTTGCCGATCGCGTCCCGCACCGCCTCCTCGACCACCTCGACGCCGACCACCTCGCGCGCCCTGATCGCCAGCGAGAGCGCGATCGTGCCGATCCCGCAGTAGAGATCGAAGACGCGCTCTGAGCCGCGCAGACCGGCAAGCTCGATCGCCTGGGCATAGAGGCGCTCGGCCATCTCCGTGTTGGTCTGGAAGAAGGCGTCGGGGGAGATGCGAAAGCGCAGCCCGAGCAGCTCCTCCTCGATCGCGTCGCTGCCGCTGACGAGCTGCGTCGAGCCCTGGCGCGTCGTCTCGGCGACGGAGGCGTCCTCGGTCCAAAGCAGGCCGCTCCCTTCGCCGCCCGCAGCGAGCTCGGGTGCGATCGCCGCGGCGAGCGCGTCGGCGTCGAGGTCACCGGGAGTCGTCACCAGCCGCGCCTGCAGCGCACCGCTGCGCCGACCCTCGCGCACGACGAGGTTGCGCAGAAAGCCGGTGTGATCGCGCCGGTCATAGGCGTCCAGGTCCTGCGCGCGGCACCACGCCTTGACCGCCTCACGCAGGGCGTCTACCCGGTCGGAGGCCAGCACGTCGCGGCTCAGATCCTCGATCTCGCTGAAGCTCCCTGGGCGGTGAAAGCCGAGCACGAGCTCGCCGCCGGCGCCGGTGCCGAACGAGTACTCCAGCTTGTTGCGATAGCCCCACGGGCTCGCAGCGGGCTCGATCGGCTGGAGGGGGGGCTGCTCGAAGCCGCCGTGGCGCTCGAGCGCCTCGCGTACCTGCGCCTGCTTCTCGGCGAGCTGGCGCTCGTAGGTGAGCACCTGCCACGGCGCCCCCGGATGGGCCGCGCGCGGCTCGACGCGCTCCGGGCTCGGCTCGACCACCTCGACCGTCTGCGCCTCCGCCCACGTGCGCTTGGGCTTGGTGATCCGTGCGCGCACGCGATCGCCCGGGACGGCGCCTTGGACGAAGACGACGTAGCCGTCGCGCCGGGCGACCCCGCGCCCGCCGAAGGCGAGCGACTCGATCGTCAGCTCAAGCTCAGCGCCGCGAACCGGCCGCGAGCGGGCTGCCTGCGTGCTTGCCATCGACGGGATGCTCGCAGGCGCTCGGCACCGAGGGGCACGGGCCACTGCGCGACGGCCGTCGCAGAGGCCGTCCGTACCGGCTCGGCCCCTCTTAACGCAGGCCCGACTCGACCGCGTCGAGCACCGTCTTGCGGTTGGCGTTGCGCTTCTCGTAGTCGCGCACCTTGCGCAGCTCGGGGGCCGAGAGGCCGTCGAGGCGCCCCTGCACCTGCGCGACGGTCAGGTCGTCGTAGCCGGTGATCGGGAAGCTCGGCCCAACGCCGGCCGCGCGCCGCGCCCGGTCCGCCTGGGCGAGGACGGGATCGGCGGTCTTGCGGGCGCGGGAGGCGGCCTGCGTGCCGCGCTTGCGCGCCTCACCGGCTGCGCCGCCCACCTCGTCGCGCGTGCGACCGAGCAGCTGCTCGAGGTTGCCGAGCACGTCATCGGTCTGGCGCCGCCCGCGAGTGAGGATGCCCTTGACGATCGACTGCGCGTCGTCTGCGGTCATCCGGCCGCGCTCGACGGCGTC
>JBBSNQ010000059.1:0-7968 GCA_038232575.1 Solirubrobacterales bacterium
CGAGCACGGCGATCCGCGGCCCTTCGCTCGCACGAGCTCTGCTCGCAGGAGCTCTGCTCACAGAAGCCCCTTCGTCGAGGGCACGCCCGTCTCGGTCGAGTCGATCGCCACGGCCGCGCGCAGCGCCCGCGCGAGAGCCTTGAACGACGCCTCGATCATGTGGTGGGCGTTCGAGCCGGCCTCGATCTGCAGGTGCAGGGTCAGCTTGGCAGCGCCCGCGAGCGCGCGCATGAACTCCTCGGCCTCCTCGCCCCCGAAGGGCCCGAGGCGCAGCTCGCCAAGCTCCGAGCCGAGGACGGCGAGCGGGCGGCCGGAGATGTCGACCGCGCAAGCGGCGCGCGCCTCGTCCATCGGCACGGTCGCCTGCCCGTAGCGGACGATGCCGGCGCGGTCGCCGAGCGCCTCGTCGAGCGCCTGGCCGAGCACGATCGCTGTGTCCTCGGCGGTGTGGTGGGCGCCGGTGTCGAGGTCGCCGCTCGCCTCGACATCGAGATCGAGGCGGCCGTGGCGGGCGAGCAGATCGAGCATGTGATCGAGGAAGCCGAGCCCCGTGCGACGCTCGCCCGCGCCCGTGCCGTCGAGCGCCAGCGACACCCGGATCGTGGTCTCCGCGGTCTGGCGCGCGATCGTCGCCGCGCGGTTCATGCGCGCCTGGCCATCGACTCGGCGTGGAGTGGGAAGCCCTCGGCAGAGGCGAGCACGGCACCCGCGGGTGCGAGCTTCGCGCCCGCGCCGGGCGACAGCGACACGCGCGCCATCCGACGGCGGAAGGTCGCTACCGACTGCACGCTCTGAAAGCGCGCCCTGCCGCCAGTGGGCAGCACGTGGTTGGATCCGACGATGTAGTCGCCGAAAGCGGTGCCGGCGTCCCGGCCGACGAACAGGCAGCCGGCGCAGCGCACGCGCGGAGCCAGCTGCTCGACGGCCTCGCCGGCGAGCTGCAGATGCTCGGGGGCGAGCCGGTCGGCGAGCTCCACTGCCGCGGCCGGGTCGCGAGTGTGCACCAGCGCGAGCGACACGTCATCTGCCGCGGCGAGCAGTCCGTCACCGGACGCCAGGCGCTTGCCGACGGCCGTCTCGACCGCCTCGAGCAGGTCGGCGTCGTCGGAGATGAGCGCCAGCAGCGACTCCGGCCCGTGCTCGGCCTGCGCGAGCAGATCGAGCGCGATGAGCTCCGGCTCAGCCCCGGCAGAGGCGGCGACGACGAGCTCCGTCGGCCCCGCGAGCGAGTCGATCCCCACGCTGCCCGTGAGCTGGCGCTTGGCCTCCTGCACGTAGCTGTTCCCCGGCCCGACGATCACGTCGACCGCGGCGACCGACTCGGTCCCGTACGCGAGCGCCGCAATCGCCTGAGCTCCACCCATGCGATAGACCTCGCTCACCCCGCACAGCCGGCACGCAGCGAGGATCGTCGGCTGCGCTGCTCCCGTCGAGTCGGGCGGAGCGCAGACCGCCACCTCCTCCACGCCGGCGGCACGGGCGGTGAGCGCGCACATCACGACCGTCGAGGGATAGGGCGCGCGGCCTCCGGGCACGTAGGCGCCCGCGCGCCTTACGGCCACCTCGACGACGTCGACCCGCTGGCCCTCGGCCAGCTCCACCCTCACGCCGTCGCTTACCTGCGCACGTGCGGCCTCGCCGACGTTGGCGATCGCTGCCCGCAGCGCACCGAGCACGTGCGGGTCGAGCGTCTCGGCGGCAGCCTCGATCTCGGCCGGCGCCACGCGCAGGCTCTGCTGCGCCCCTGCCGGCACGCGGTCGAAGCGCTCGGTGAGCCTGCGGATGGCCGCGTCGCCGTCGCGGCGAACCTCGTCCAGGATCGCGCGCACGTCCGGCTCGACGTCCGCGCCCGAGGCCAGGTCGCGGATCTCCTCCGGGCGCGCATCCTCCTCGAAGCGCTTGAACCTCACCCCGACCCGCCTTCGGCTGCGCTCTCCCTGATGCTTGCGATCAGCTCGTCGATGCGCCGCGCCTTCAGCTTGTGCGCAACCGGGTTCGCGATCAGCCTCGCAGTGCATACGTGGATCTCCTCGCGCTCCACGAGCTGATTCTCCGCGAGCGTGCGGCCACTCGCCGTCAGGTCCACGATCCCGTCGACGAGGCCGGTGAGCGGCGCGATCTCGACCGATCCCTTGACCTCGACGATCTCAACCTGCCGTCCGGTCTCGGCGAAGTGGCGCGCGGCCTCACGCGGGTACTTCGTCGCCACGCGCGCGGTCCCAAGTCGCCGGATCGACTCCGCGAGCGCCTCCCGGCCGGCGGGCTCGGCCACGATCATGCGGCAGCGCCCGTAGCCGAGATCGACCAGCTCGTAGACCTGGCGCTCGGGCCGCTCGAGCAGGACGTCCTTGCCCGTGATGCCCACGTCGGCCGCGCCGTGCTCCACATAGGTCGGCACATCGCTCGGTCGCATCGTCACGATCCCCGCCTCCGCGAACAGCAGCCGCCGCTCGTTGCGGCGGACCTCGTCCGTGGCGATGCCGAGGCGGTCGAGCAGGTCGAGCGTGTCCGCGAGCAGCGCTCCGCGGGGCACGGCGATCATGAGCTCGGGCGTGGCGCTCACGCCGCGGGCTCCGGCTCGAGCGGCACAGGGCTCCGATCGACGGCCTGAAGGCGCTCCTCCGCGGCCTGGGCGGCGTGCACTCGCTGCAGGTCGAGCGCGATGCCGCAGGCGCTGCGCGGAGCGCCGAAGCGGCCGAGCAGCTCGTCGTAGCGCCCGCCCCCGCCGAGCCTGAAGCCCACAGCCGGGTCGTAGAGCTCGAAGACGGCGCCCGTGTAGTAGCGCAGCTCGCGCACGAGCCCGAGGTCGAAGATCAGCCGATCGGCGAGGCCGCGCTCGGCGAGCAGCTCGTAGCACGCCCGCAGGTTCTCGACGGCGCTCGACAACGGGCCGCTCGCGCGCGCGAGCACCGCGGGACCGCCCCGCAGGGTCGGCAGCGTGGACAGCAGCTCGCGCGCGGCGCCCGACAGGCCGAGCTCGTGGATCTGGCGCTCGAGGCCGACCAGATCCCTGCGCGCGAGCCGCTCCAGGACCGCTGCCCGCCGCGCGGGCGGCACCTCGAGCTCCGCCAGCAGCGTTCCGTAGAGCGAGGCATCCCCGATACCAATGCGATGCCGCGCCAGCCCGGCGGCGTCGAGCCCCTCGAGCACGAGCGAGATCACCTCGACCTCGCCGTGCGGAGCGGGAGCGCCGATCAGCTCGACGCCTCCCTGCAGGAACTCCCGCGCGCGCCCGCTCTCCGGCTCGACGGCGCGATAGGCGTGCTGGAAGTAGCACAGCCGCAGCGGCAGCGCCGCATCCGCGTAGCGAGAGGCGACCATGCGGGCGATCGGGATCGTCATGTCCGAGCGCAGCACGAGCACACGGCCGCGCTCGTCGAAGACCCGGTAGAGGGCACCGGCGCCACGCTCGTCGCCGCGCCGGAGCACCTCCTCGTACTCGAGCGAGGGCGTCTGGACCTCGCCGTAGCCGGCCTGCTCGAAGGCCCCCCGCAGACGATCCGAGAGCGCGCGCAGCTCGCGCATCTCGTCGGGCAGCACGTCGCGCGTGCCGGACGGGATCGGATGGATCACGAGACTCCGCCCGCGTCAGGCGGCGACGCGCTCGGAGGCGACGCGCTCGATGCGGGCGCCGAGCATGCGCAGCCGCTCGTCGATGCGCTCGTAGCCCCGGTCGATCTGGCTGATGTTGCCGATCTCTGAGATGCCCTCGGCACAGAGGGCGGCGATGAGCATCGCCATCCCGGCGCGGATGTCGGGGCTCTCCCGGCGCGGGCCGTGAAGCCGGCTCGGGCCCGCGACGACCGCGCGATGCGGATCGCAGAGCAGCACCCGAGCGCCCATGGAGACGAGCTTGTCGACGAAGAAAAGGCGGTTCTCGAACATCTTCTCGAAGATCAGCACCATCCCGTCCGCCTGAGTGGCGAGCGCGAGGGCGATGCTTGTCAGGTCCGCCGGGAAGCCGGGCCACGGTCCGTCCTCGATCTTCGAGATCGCCTCGCCGGCATCGTCGCGCACGCTCAGTCGCTGCCCGGGCGCCATGATCGCGTCCGAGCCCTCGAGCTCGATCCGGCAGCCGAGCCGCTCGAAGACGAGGCGTGTCATGCGCAGGTCATCGGCGATGACGTCGCGCACGCGGAGACCGCCGCCGGTCACGGCGGCGAGCGCGAGGAAGCTCGCGACCTCGAGGTAGTCGGGCCCGACACGGTGGTCGGCGCCGCCGAGCGACTCGCGTCCGTCCACGATCAGCACATTCGACCCGATGCCCTCGATGCCAGCGCCCATCTGAAGCAGCATGCGGGCGAGATCCTGTACGTGCGGCTCGCAGGCGGCGTTGTGGATAACGGTCGAGCCCGGCGTGAGCGCCGCGGCCATCATCGCGTTCTCGGTCGCCATCACCGACGGCTCGTCCATGAAGAAGTCACACGCCACGAGGCCGCGCGGCGCCGAGAGCACGTAGCGGCGGGGGTGCGCATCGACCTCGGCCCCGAGCGCACGAAAGGCGTCGAGGTGGGGATCGAGCCGGCGGCGGCCGATGCCGTCACCCCCCGGCGGCGGCATCTCGACCCTGCCAAGCCGCGCAAGCAGCGGCCCCGCGACCAGGAACGATGCGCGGATCTGCTCGGAGAGCTCGACGTCGACCGGCCGCTCCTCGATGCCCGCGGCGCAGAGGGCAACGACGTTCTCCTCGCGCCACTCGACCCGGACTCCGAGGCCGCCGAGCAGGCTGAGCATCGCGTCGACATCGCGGATGTGCGGCACGTTGCGGACGAGCACCTCGTCGTCGGTCAGCAAGGAGGCCGCGAGCGCCGGCAGCGCGGCGTTCTTGTTGCCCGCGGGCACGATCGTGCCAGAGAGCGGGTACCCGCCTTCGATGACGAATTTCTCCATGCGCGTGGCCGCCGGATCGAGGATCGCCGACGACCCGGCAAGGGTAGCGAAGGAGCCTGCCGGAGAAATGCCCGCGCGCGCCTCGCTACGGTGAGATCGTGGCGGTGGACCGCGAACGCGCCTGGCAGCTGCTCGAAGAATGGACGAGGTCCGAGGCGCTGCGCAGGCACGCCCTGGGGGTCGAAGCCGCGATGGTGGCCTACGCGCGGCTCTACGGCGAAGACGAGGAGCTCTGGGCGGCCACGGGACTGCTCCACGATCTCGACTACGAGCGCCACCCGGAGCCCGAGACCGGCCACCCGCGCATGGCGATCGAGGAGCTCAGCCGGCGCGGGTATCCGGACGTCCTGGTCGACGCCGTTGCCGGCCACGCCGACTACCTCGAGGTGCCGCGCACCACGATGCTCGCCAAGGCGCTCTACGCGGTCGACGAGCTGTCGGGCTTCGTCGCCGCCTGCGCCCGTGTGCGGCCGACGGGCATCCGCGGCCTGACGCCGAAGTCGGTCAAGAAGAAGCTGCGCCAACCGAGCTTCGCCGCCGGCGTCGGACGCGAGCAGGTACAGCGAGGCGCCGACGAGCTCGGCGTCGGCTTCGACGATCACCTCGTGCGGGTGATCGACGCGCTCGAGGGGCGCGCTGCCGAGCTCGGTCTCGAGGGCGCGACGGGTCAGGCGGAGACCGGCGCCGCTTGATCGGCGGAGGGCGCCGGGGCGGCCTCGTAGCGCGCGAGCACCTGGCGCACCGCGGCGGGAATCGGCTCCTTTGCTCCGCTCGCGGTCGCCACGAAGACGTGGCGGAGCTCCCCCTCGGCGATCGCGGTCTCAGCGCGGGCGATCGTGAACCGCGTCTGCATCGCGGTCGTACCGAGGCTCGCGACGGCCACGGCGATGTCGAGCTCGTCATCGAAGCGCGCGGGCGCCAGGTAGCGCACCCTCGCCTCCGCGACGACCATGTCGATGCCCGTGGCGGTCATGGCCTCGTAGGAGCCGAAGCCCTCGCGCCAGAGCTCGGTGATGGCCACGTCGAAGTACGCGAGGTAGTGGGCGTTGAAGACGACGCCCTGAGCGTCGCACTCCCCGTAGCGCACACGCAGGCGGTGGATGAAGGCTCCCGCCACGGCGCGAGCGTAGCGTGGTGTCCGAGTCCGCCGGCGTCCCGGCCCGCTGGCGGCACCCGTCGTCGAGCTTCCGTCCGCCCTCCCCCCTAGCCTCACAAACGTATGTTCGCTCGCTTGCACCCGACCGCGTACAGGCTGCTTGCGCTCTGCGTCGAGTTTGCGACGCTCGGCGAATACCGACTCAGCCGGAGCCCCGACGTCGGGGCGAGCGGCGACTCCAGGCAACCGGACAGCAGGGCCGTCGTGAGGGGCACGTTCACACCGCGCACGTGCGAGATCCCGGCGCGATCGCCGGTCGCCGGTCCGCGGCGCGAGCGCCACAGGTTGCTCGGCGCCGCGAAAGGCGGCGAGGCGTATCCGGGAGAACGGCGGCGCGAGCGTCAGCCGCTGCGCCAGCCGTCGCGGGCGCAGCCCCGGCGCGGCGCGAGCGCATCGCGATCTCAGCGCCGCCAGTCTGCCGAGACGCATCCGGGGAACGCGCCAGTTCGGCTCAGCGCCGCGCAGACTCCGGCAGGTCGCCGCCCTGCTCGAGCGCGTCGCGGAACCAGCTGACCGGCTCCCACGACTTGCCCTCGGTGGATGCATCGAGCTCAACGAACTCGAGGAGCAACTCGGCGTCGGGCACTCGACGCATCATGCGAGTGATCGCGCGGCGCTCGGCGGAGCTGCCGCGCTGCGCCCTCCGCCAGGCGGCATACGGTCGGTCGTGCAGCTCGATCGTCGCGAGCACGCGCTCATCCTCGACGAAGCGCTCGGCGAATCTTCGAGCGCGCATGCCGTGATGGTTCTCGCCCACCTTTGCGGCGCCCCCCCGTACCGCCCGCTTGAACGAGTCGTGAACCAGCGCGATCAGCCGCAGCATCGACGCGCTCTGCGCCGGGGCGTCCAATCGCTCAATCCGAGCGAGCAGGTCGGCAACGTGCGCCCCTACGCTCCCCTCGGGATGGCCCGTTCGCGGCTTTCCCCACGCGAGGCCGGCCAGCAGCTCGGGCTCAGCCGCGAGCCTGCGCTCGAGCTCGCTCTCGGGCCTGAACCCGTGAATCAGGTCGCTCGCGTCCGCCTGGCCGTTCGCGTCCGCCTGCGCGGCGCGCTCACCCTCATGCGCGGCGCGCTGGCCCGCTACTCGATTCGCTCCACGACCCAGCCTGAATCGCCCCGGGCAAGCAAGACGCGCGCGTTTCCCTCGGGCCCGCTCGCAAGCAGCTCGGCCCGATCCTCCACCACGCCGGGTTGGTCATCCACCACCACGACCTCGAACCGCTCGTAGCTGCTGCCTCGGCGCTGCTCTGCGAGCGCGCGCCGCGCGATCTCCTCCAGCACGTCGCGATCCCAGCCCGTGTCCTCCGCCCGGGCCCTCTCGAGCGCCCTGTCGGCCTCGCTCACGTGGCGGGCGTACTCCCCCCCACGGGGATCGACCCGCCTGCGGGTCGCGGCGAGCCCTGCGGCCGCAAGCGCGACCAGCACCGCCACCAACACCAGCAGTATCACCCAGATGGCCACGCGCCGAGTCTACGCAACGCGGCGGCCACCAGGGGCGACGCGTCGCCCTCGAAGCCGCGGGCCGCCCCTCGCGGGCCGGCCCGCGCGTTGCGGGCCGCCACCCTTGGCGACCCGCAGCTTCTGCATGTCTTACTCGGCGGCGTCCTACTCTCCCAGGCCCTCGCGGGCCAAGTACCATCGGCGCTAGGGGGCTTAACTGCTCTGTTCGGAATGGGAAGAGGTGTTTCCCCCCTGCTATGACCACCGAAAGCGTCCGAGACCAGGCGCCGGCGTCCGCACGATGCGACCGCCAGGACGACGCGCCATCCGGCAGCACGCGCCCTCGTCTGCGCCGGCGCATGCCCGAGCGCCTACGCCCCGAGCCTTCAAAACCGCACAGCTGGTCTCCCACAAGGCAAAAAGAACCGTCAAGCCCTCGGAGCATTAGTACCGGTCTGCTCAGCGCATCACTGCGCTTACAC
>JBBSNQ010000060.1:0-7942 GCA_038232575.1 Solirubrobacterales bacterium
CCGCAGCCGGTCGCGACCGCGAGATCGGCGATCGTCGTGTCCTCGGTCTCGCCCGAGCGGTGCGACATCACCGCGGTGTAGCCCGCGTCATGCGCGACGCCGACAGCCTCGAGGGTCTCGGTGAGCGTCCCGATCTGATTCACCTTGACGAGGATCGAGTTCGCCACGCCGAGCTCGATGCCGCGGCGAAGGCGGTCGGTGTTGGTCACGAATAGGTCGTCGCCGACGAGCTGGATCCGCTCGCCGAGACGCTCCGTCAGCGCCTTCCACCCCTCCCAGTCCTCCTCGTCCATGCCGTCCTCGATCGAGACGATCGGAAAGCGCGAGGCGAGGTCCTCCCAGAGCGCCGCCATCTCGTCGCGGGACAGCGTGCGGCGCTCGTGCGCGAGCTCGTAGCCGTCGTCGTGGAAGAGCTCACTCGTTGCGGGATCGAGCGCGATCGCAACCTCCGCTCCGGGTCGGTACCCGGCGCGCTCGATGCCCTCGACGAGCACCTCGAGGGCGGCCTCGTTCGAGTCGAGGTCGGGTGCGAAGCCACCCTCGTCACCGACCGAGGTCGAGAGGCCGCGCCCTCGCAGCGTGGCCGCAAGCGCATGGAAGACCTCGCAGCCGGTGCGCAGCGCATCGGAGAAGCTCGCCTGGCCGACGGGCACGATCATGAACTCCTGGAAGTCGACGGAGTTCTCGGCGTGCGCGCCGCCGTTCAGCACGTTCATCATCGGCACCGGGAGCAGGTGCGCGGCCTCGCCGCCGAGATACCGCCATAGCGCCATCCCCTCCTCCGCCGCGGCCGCCTTGGCCACCGCCAGCGAGACGCCGAGGATCGCGTTCGCCCCGAGGCGCCGCTTGTCCGGCGTGCCGTCGGACTCGATCAGCAGCCCGTCGAGGCCGCTCTGGTCGGCCGCCTCCGCGCCCGCGACGGCGTCGGCCAGCTCACCGTTGACGTTGGCGACCGCACGCGAGACTCCCTTTCCTCCGAACGCGGCCCCGCCGTCGCGCAGCTCGAGCGCCTCGAGCTCGCCGGTCGAGGCGCCGGAGGGGACCGCCGCTCGCCCGGTGGCGCCCGACGCAAGCGCGACATCGACTTCGACGGTCGGGTTGCCGCGCGAGTCGATCACCTGCCGGGCGTGGACCTGCCGGACCGCGCTCATGGCTCGACCGACCGACCCAGGGCATCGGCGGCGGCCCGCAGCGCGAGCTCGGGATCGACGTCGAGGGTGCGCGCGGCGCGCACCACCGAGAGCAGCAGGGAACCGATCGCGTCGAAGCGCTGCTCGCGCGTTCCGCCGCCGTCAGCGGCCAGACGAGAGCGCTCGTGCTCGGAGTTGGCGGCCTTCGCGACCCGCCGCTCGACCTTGCGCGCGTAGAGCAGTGCGGGCAGGTTGTCGGGGAGCTCGCCAAAGATCCCATGCGTCCGCCCGCCTTCGCCCTCCTTGATCTGCTCCCAGTTGTGGAGCACCTCGTCCGCATCCGAGACGCGGACGTCGGCGAAGACGTGCGGGTGGCGACGGACCAGCTTGGCGATCGAGTGCTCCACGACGCTCGCGAGGTCGCCGGCCCCCCGCTCCTCCAGGAGCAGAGCGAGGAAATGGACCTGGAAGAGGACGTCGCCCAGCTCGTCGAGCAGCTTGGCGTCATCGCCGGCGTGGGCGGCATCGGCGAGCTCGTAGGCCTCCTCGACCGTATGCGGCACGATCGAGCGCTCGTCCTGCTCGCGGTCCCAGGGGCATTCGCGCCGCAGCCGCCGCGTGATCTCGTCCAGGCGGGTGAGCGCCTCCGCCGCCCGCGGGGGCGGCGGCATCGCGGCCGCCATCGCTACTCGCCCTGCGGGGGTCCGCCCTGGGGCGGCGGTGCGCTTTGGGGAGGTCCACCCTGCGGCGGTGCGCCCTGCGAAGGGCCACCCTGGGGTGAAGGCCCGCCCTGCGGTGGCGCCCCTCCCTGGGGCGGTGCGCCCTGCGGCGGTGCGCCCTGCGGTGGTCCGCCCTGCGGCGGCGCCCCCTGGGGTGCGCCGCCCGGACCGCCGGGTGCGCCCGAGGGGGGCGGCGGCTCGGGGCCGTTGCTGCAAGCGCTGACCAGGAAGTCGGGTGCGCACACGGTGTCCTCGCGCCGCTTCTTCTCGAACTCCCCGACGAAGCCCTGCAGCGCCTTCTGCTCGTTCTGGGCCTTGAGGATGCTCTTGATCGTGTCGGCCGCCTCGGGCAATGATTGCTGGGAGCCCGGCGTCACCTTCGTCACCTCGAAGACGTAGAAGCCGGCGGGCGCCTTGACCGGGCCGACGAGCTCCCCCTTCTTCGCCTTGAAGGCAGCCTCGTCGAGAGCGCGGTCCTCCTGGCCCTGTGCGACCGAGAGCTTGCCGCCCTCCGAGCGTGTGGGCTCGTCCTTGACCGAGAACTCCTTGACCGCCGACTTGAACGAGTCGCCGGACTTGATCGCCTCGCGCGCCTCCTTGGCCTTTGCGCGCGACTTCGTGCGCACGAGCCTCAAATCGCGCATCGGCGGCTGCGCGAACTGCTGCTTGTTCTTGTCGTAGTACTCCTTGACCTGCTCGTCGGTGACCTCGCCGGCGCCGGCAACGACGTTCTTGCGCACCTCGTCGACGAGCAGATCCAGCCTGACGCGATAGAGGATGTCCGCCTCGCTCTGGCCCGACATCTCGAGGAACTGCTGGTACTCCTTGGGATCGGAGAATGCCTGGTTCTTCTGATCCTCGAAGTTCCTGCGCACGACCTCGTCGGGAACGTCGACTCCCCGATCCTCGGCCTCCTGCTCGATCCACCGAGCGTTGATCAGGAACTGCATCACCTGATCTTTGAGCGCGTCGAACTCGCGCTTGCACTCCGTCTTCAACTCGGCGGGATCGCGGTTCTGCTCGGCGCCCTCGGGCGGCTTCTGCTCCTGCTTCGCGGCCACGCACTTGGCGAAGTCGGGCGGCTCGGGCACGACTGACTCCCGATCCTCTCCGGGAGGGAGCTGAGCGGCGGCCACGGTGCCCATCCAGTGCTGGAACTCCGGCTTGCCGATTACCTTGTCGCCGACCTTGGCGACCCCGTTGGGAGGCACTGCGTTGCCGCAGCCCGCGAGCACCGCGCTCGCGGCCAGCACGAGCAGCGCGGCGCGAGCAGCGATCGGCAGGGAGCATCGTGATCTTGCGGTCAAGTGAGTGGCTCGGGAGTGAGTGGCTCGGGAGTCGGGTAGTCGGAGCGCGAGCCGCCGGGCGCTACAGGATGGCGGGGCGGCATGGCTCGACCAACGATCGATGGTAACGGCTCAGCTCGGGCCGGGCGCCGGTGCGGCATCGGGGTCCGCGTCTGGGTCGTCGGCATCGGAGCCGCCCGCGCCGGGGTCGCCCGCGCCGGAGCCGTCCCCGCCAGCGGCAGATGCAACCCGCAGGATCGCCTCGGCGACGGCGACCACGGTGGAGAAGCGCTCGCCGGGATCCTCGGGCAGGCGCAGCGCCACGGTGCTGCGCCCGGACTCGTACACCGCGCCGGGAACCTCCGAGCGCAGCTCGCGCGCCCGCACCGAGTCGAGCTCGATCGGCGAGACCGCGAGCCGGCCCGCGCGCAGATCGACGCTGCGTGCGCCGGCCCGGCCGAGCTTGATGCGCGCGTCCTGGAGCTTGATCAGGCTCTCGAGCGGCGCCGGCAGCGGCCCGAAGCGATCGGCGAGCTCCTCGCGAAGGAGAATCAGGTCGGCCACCTCGCGCGCCCCGGCCACGCGCCGGTGGATGTCGATCTTGGCCGCCTCGTAGGGGACGTAGTCCGCCGGCACGTAGGCGTCGACCGGCATGTCCATGCGCACGGGATCGGGCGCCTCGTCGGCCGAGGTGCCGCCGAGCGCCGCCACCGCCTCGTCGAGCATGCCCATGTAGAGCTCAAAGCCGACGGCGGCCACGTGCCCCGACTGCTCCGGGCCGAGCAGGTTGCCGGCCCCGCGGATCTCGAGATCGCGCATAGCGATCTTGAAGCCGGAGCCGAGCTCGGTGTAGTCGGAGAGGGTCGAGAGGCGGGCCGCGGCCTCCTGGCCGAGCGCGGCGCCCGAGGGGTAGAAGAGGTAAGCGTGGGCGCGCTGGGTCGAGCGCCCCACGCGGCCGCGGATCTGGTAGAGCTGCGCGAGGCCGAGATGGTCGGCGCGCTCCACGATCAGCGTGTTGGCGCTCGGCACGTCGAGCCCGGCCTCGATGATCGTCGTGCAGACGAGCACGTCGGCGCCGCCACGCAGGAAGTCGAGCATGATCTCCTCGAGCTCGCGCTCGGCCTGCTGACCGTGGGCGACGGCCACGCGCGCGCCGGGGCAGATCGCGCGTACGCGCTCGGCGGTCTCGTCGATCGTCTCGACCCGGTTGTGCAGGAAGAAGGCCTGGCCGCCGCGCTCGCGCTCGCGGTCGATCGCTTGGCGCACGAGCTCCTCGTCGTACTCGCCGACGTAGGTCTGAACCGGCCGGCGCCCCTCGGGCGGGGTCTCGATCACCGAGATGTCGCGCAGGCCCGCGAGCGACATCTGCAGCGTGCGCGGGATCGGCGTGGCCGACAGCGAGAGCACGTCGACCCGCAGCCGCAGCTGGCGCAGCAGCTCCTTCTGCTTGACGCCGAAGCGCTGCTCCTCGTCGACCACCAGCAGGCCGAGGTCCTTCGGGCGCACGTCGCGCGAGAGCAGCCGGTGCGTGCCGATCAGGATGTCGACGGACCCGGCGGTGAAGCCCTCCATCGCCGCGCGGACGTCCCTCGCCGAGCGAAAGCGCGAGGCCATGGCGATCGTGAACGGGTAGTCGCGCAGCCGCTCCGTGAAGGTGCCGAAGTGCTGCTGGGCGAGCACGGTGGTCGGCGCCAGCACCATCACCTGCTTGCCATCGCCGGCGACCTTGAAGGCCGCGCGCAGCGCCACCTCGGTCTTGCCGTAGCCGACATCGCCGCAGATCAACCGGTCCATCGGCCGCGCCTCCTCGAGGTCGGCCTTCGACTGCTCGATCGCCTCGAGCTGATCGGGCGTCTCGCGGTAGGGGAATGCGCGCTCGAAGTCGATCTGCCAGTCGGAGTCCTGGCCGAAGGCGTGACCGGCGCGCCGGCGACGCTCGGCATAGAGGTTGATCAGGTCCCCGGCGAGCGCCTGCGCCGCCTTGCGCGCACGCAGCTTCATCTGATCCCACTGCTTGCCGCCGAGCTTCGAGAGCGGCGGATCGCCCGCCTCGGCGCCGACGTAGCGCGAGATCCGGTCGAGCTGCTCGGAGGGCACGAAGACGCGGTCGCCGTCGCGGTACTCGAGCTCGAGGTAGTCGCGCGTCACCCCCGCGACGGACTTCGTCTCAAAGCCGCGGAAACACGCGATGCCATGGTCCTCGTGCACGACGGCATCCCCGGCGCGCAGGTCGGAGAAGGCCACGCGCGCGCCGCGGGCGGCGGCCGGACCCGGCCGCGATCTGGATCGCCGCCGGAAGAGCCGTTCCTCGGGCAGCACCGCGAGCTTGAGCGACGGAGCCAGGAAGCCTTCGCGCAGGCGCGCGGCCGCGAAGACGACACCCGGCTCCCGCGGGGCGGGGCGTCCGTCGAGGAACCCCGCGCGCACCCGCTCCAGGTTGTAGCTCGCGCGCTCGGCCTCGCCCCGGCGCGACCACGCGACCACGGTCCGGTACCCGGAGCGCACGAGCTTCTCGAGCTCGGGCTCGGCCTCCTTGAGCGAGCGGGCGGCGGAGTCGGCGCCCTGCGCGCGGAACTGGTGCGGCTGGTCCCCGGACACGCTCGAGAGGCTCAGCGCCGCGCGCCGATCGAGGGCTGAGTGGAGCTCCTCGGGCGGGATGTAGAGGTGATGCGCATCGCCGTCGCGCAGGCTGGTCGTCACCTCCTCCCAGCGCTCCGCGAGCACCGGCCGCAGCTCTTCCTCCCCCGTGACGCATACGAGCGCCCGCTCTGGGAGCAGCGAGAGGACGCTCACGAAGCGATCGACCGGGAGCAGCTCGGCGATGTCGGGACGCTCCTCGCCGTCGTCGGCCACGGCGAGCTCGGCCAGCTCGCGATGCTCGGGGGCAAGCTCGGCGGCCGGCGCGATCTCGACCCGCTCTGCGTCTCCGAGCGAGCGCTGGGTGAAGGTAGAGAAGTGCGTCAGACGCTCGATCTCGACGTCGAAGAGCTCGCAGCGGACCGCGCGCTCCTCGGTCGCCGGGTAGACGTCGAGGATGTCGCCGCGCAGCGCGCACTGCGCGCGCTCCTCGACCTGGTCAACGCGCTCGTAGCCGAGCGCGGCGAGGCGCGCGAGCGTCTCGTCAAGATCGAGCAGGTCGCCGCGCTCGAGCACGAAGCCGTGCGGGCGCAGCTCAGGCTCCGGCACCTTCTCGGCAAGCGCCGTGATCGATGCTACGACGACGGGGGCGGCTCCGGGCGGCGGCTCGGCGAGCAGTGCATCGAGCGCGGCGATGCGCAGGCCGACGAGATGCGGCGGCGGCGCCAGGTGCGACTCGTAGCGCACACCCCGCGCGGGATACGTGCGCACCGAGCGCGGCGAGAGAAAGGTCCCCAAATCGGCGGCGAGGTCGCGCGCCGAGCGATCGTCGCCCGCCACTACGAGCACCGGGCGATCCGGCTGGGAGTCGACCAGCGCGGCGAGCAGGTAGGGGGACAGGCTCGCGGAGACGAATGCGCGCTCGGTCGCGCCGCCGTCCTGGCAGGCCGCCGCGAGCGCCGCGACGGCGCCGTCCTCCTGGGCGTAGCTGAGAATCTGGCGCAGGGACACGGGCAAGCGGATGGAAGCAGCACAAAGGCCCGCGGTGAGCTCCGCGCGGCCTCGGGGTCGATTCTACGGAGGACGGCCGGGCCGGAGGGGCGCTCGATCCGGGAGCAGGTGCTCGATCCGGGAGCAGGTGCTCGATCCGGGCGCAGGTGCTCGCGGCGGAGGCGTTGATACAGTCCCGCGCCCTCTGTTCCGCGCACCGTCCATCCGCCGCAGGATCGCCGCCGGCGTGGCCGCCGGCTGCGTCGCCGGCGCGATCGCAGCGCCGCTCACGCTCGCCCAGTCCGAGCCGACCTGCGACGGCCAGCGGGCGACGATCGTGGGCACGCCCGGACCCGATCAGCTGATGGGCACGCCCGGAGCCGACGTGATCGTGACGCTCGACGGCGACGATGTCGTCCAGTCCGGCCCGGGTGACGACCGCATCTGCGGCGGCGATGGCAACGACACCCTCGCGGGCGGAAGCGGCAACGACCTGCTGCTCGGCGAGAGCGGCGACGACGATGTCGAAGCGGGCGACGGGCAGGATCGCGTCCTCGGCGGCGACGGACGCGACGAGCTGGACGGCCAGGGCGACGAGGATCGCGTCGACGGAGAGGACGGCGCCGACAGCATCACCGGCGGAACCGGCGAGGACGACGTCGCGGGCGGCGGCGACAACGACGAGATCACGGGCGCGGGCGGGCGCGACGAGGTCTCGGGCGGCCCCGGCGACGACAGCCTGAGAGGCGGAACCGGCGACGACGAGGTGCTCGGCGACTCGGGCGACGACAATCTGCTCGGCGACCCCGGCGAGGACAGGCTCTCCGGCGGCGAAGGCAACGACGAGCTGATCGGCAACGCCGGCGACGACGATCTGTTTGGCGACTCGGGCAACGACGAGCTGCTCGAGGGGCCGGGCGACGACATGCTCTCGGGCGGGGACGGCGAGGACGAGCTGATCGCGGGCAGCGGCAACGACGAGCTGAGCGGCGGCGCCGACGACGACGAGCTCGTCGCCGAGAACGGCGACGACATCCTCCGCGGCGGCGACGGCGACGACGCGCTCGCCGGCCTGAACGGCGATGACGACCTCGAGGGCGGCGACGGCAACGACGCGCTCGACGGGGGGCCCGGCGACGACGACTGCGACGGCAACGAGGGCACCGACGTCCTGATCAACTGCAACGGCGCGGGGCCTGGCGCGGCGCCGGTCGTCAACTAGCACGCGACGAAAGGACTC
>JBBSNQ010000061.1:0-7913 GCA_038232575.1 Solirubrobacterales bacterium
CTCTCGCTCGTGCTTGAGGAGGGGCTCTCCTCCGACGATCTGCGAGCCGAGGTCGAGGCGATCAGGACGGCCGCCGAGGCGGCGGAGGTCGAGATCGTGACCGGCGACACCAAGGTCGTCGAGCGCGGGCACGCGGACTCGATGTACATCTGCACGACCGGCGTCGGGCGCCGCGATCCGCGCGCGTCGATGTCGCCGGCCGCACTCGAGCCGGGCGACCGAGTGCTCGTGTCGGGCTCGATCGGCGAGCACGGCACGGCGATCATGCTCGCGCGCGGCGAGTTCGATCTCGACGCCGACATCGAGTCGGACACCTGCTCGCTGTGGCCCGCAGCCGACGCGCTGCTCGAGGAGGCCGGCCCATCGCTGCGGTCGATGCGCGATGCTACGCGCGGCGGCGTCGCCTCCGCGCTCAACGAGCTCGCGCGCGCGTCGAACGTCGCGATGGTGATCAGAGAGGGCGACGTGCCGGTCGACCCCGCCGTGGCGGGTGCGTCGGAGATCCTCGGCATCGACCCGATGTACGTGGCCAACGAGGGCAAGCTGGTGGCCTTCGTCGCGCCGGAGGCCGCCGACGCCGCGCTCGCTGCGCTGCGCTCGGTGCCCGGCTGCGAGCAGGCCGCCGAGATCGGCGAGGTCAGGACCGAGCCGCCCGGGATGGTGCTGGTCGAGACCGCGTTCGGAGGCAAGCGGGTCATGGACCTGCTCGCCGGCGACCCACTGCCGAGGATCTGCTGAGGCGCTCGTGCACGAGCTCTCGATCGCCGACTCGCTGGTCCGGATCGCGAGCTCGCACGCCGGCGAGCGCCGCGTCACGAGCATGCAGGTGAAGGTCGGGCACCTGAGACAGGTGGTGCGCTCGTCGCTCGAGTTCTCCTTCGAGCTCGTCTCGGAGGGCACGGTCGTCGAGGGCGCCGCGCTCGAGCTCGAGGAGGTGCCGGCGGCGGTCAGCTGCCGGCAGTGCGGCGCAGAGACCGAGCCCGGGGGCTTCCCGCTCGCATGCACGGCGTGCGGAGGGCTCGACGTCGAGGTGATCCGCGGGGAAGAGCTGCTGGTGGAGTCGCTGGAGCTCGAGGAGTCGTGCGAGCTTGAGGAGCCGTTGGAGCGTGAGGGAGCTATGGCAACGAGTGGAGGAGGACGGGCATGAACGCAGCTGAGGGAGTCGACGAGGTACACATCCTGTGGTGCTCGGAGGGCATGAGCTGCGACGGGGACACGATCTCCATCACGGCCGCCGGACAGCCATCGATCGAGGACGTGCTGCTGGGCGCGATCCCCGGCCTGCCCAAGGTCCACCTGCACAACAAGGTGCTCTCGCCGACGCAAGGCGGCGAGGAGTTCATGAAGCCGTTCTTCGACGCGATCGAGGACAAGCTCGACGCCCCGTTCGTGTTCGTGATGGAGGGATCGATCCCGAACGAGAACATCAACGGCGAGGGCTACTGGAGCTCGTTCGGCAACGACCCGGCCACGGGTGAGCCGCTGACGATCCCGTGGTGGATCGACCGGCTCGCGCCGAAGGCCTGGGGCGTGGTCGCGATCGGCACCTGTGCGACCTACGGCGGCATCCACGCGATGGCGGGCAACCCGACCGGCTGCATGGGCCTTGCCGACTACCTCGGCTGGGACTTCCGCTCCGCCGGCGGACTTCCGATCGTCAACGTACCGGGCTGCCCGGTGCAGCCGGAGAACTTCATGGAGACGCTCACCTGGCTGCTCTACCAGGCCGCCGGGCTCGCGCCGACGATCCCGCTCGACGAGGCGCTGCGGCCGCAGTGGATCTTCTCGCGCACGGTGCACGAGGGCTGCGACCGCGCCGGCTACTACGAGCAGGGCGATTTTGCCGCGGACTACAACTCGCCCAAGTGTCAGGTCAAGATCGGCTGCTGGGGTCCGGTCGTCAACTGCAACGTGCCAAAGCGCGGTTGGATGAACGGCATCGGAGGCTGTCCGAACGTGGGCGGGATCTGCATCGGCTGCACGATGCCGGGCTTCCCGGACAAGTTCATGCCGTTCATGGACGCGCCTCCGGGCGGCACCGTGTCCTCGACGGTCCTGGGGACCTACGGGCCGATGATCCGCAAGCTGCGGAGCATCACAAACAGAACAGTCAACAAAGAGCCGAAGTGGCGGCACAACCGCTCCGAGCTCACGACCGGCTACCAGCCGCGCGGCTAGCGCGCGGCCGAGCACAGCGATAGAGAGGGAGGATCGAGATGGCGGTACGCGAGAAGGTCGAGCCACAGTCCGGAAACATCGTCGACATGTCGTGGGATCCGATCACGCGGATCGTCGGCAACCTCGGCATCTACACGAAGATCGACTTCGACAGCAACGAGGTCGTGCAGTGCAAGAGCACGTCGTCGATGTTCCGCGGCTACAGCGTGTTCATGAAGGGCAAGGACCCACGTGACGCGCACTTCATAACCAGCCGCATCTGCGGGATCTGCGGCGACAACCACGCCGTCTGCTCGACGTACGCGCAGAACATGGCCTACGGTGTCAAGCCGCCGCCACTCGCGGAGTGGATCGTCAACCTGGGTGAGGCGGCCGAGTACATCTTCGACCACATCATCTTCCAGGACAACCTGGTGTTCGTGGACTTCTGCGAGCAGATGGTCAAGGAGACGAACCCGAGCGTCCTCGAGAAGGCCGAGAAGACCGAGGCGCGCGGCGCGGAGCTGCACGGCTACAAGACGATCGCCGACATCATGCGCTCGTTCAACCCCTTCGTCGGGGAGACGTACAAGGAAGCGCTGCACATGAGCCGGGTCGCACGCGAGATGCTCTGCCTGATGGAGGGGCGCCACGTCCATCCCTCGACGATCTACCCGGGCGGGGTCGGCACCGTTGCGACGCCGACGCTGTTCACCGACTACCTGTCGCGGCTGCTCAAGAGCCTTGACTTCATCAAGAAGGCAGTCAGCATGCAGGACGACGTGTTCGACTTCTTCTACGAGGCGCTGCCCGGCTACGAGGAGGTCGGCAGGCGCCGGATCCTGCTCGCCTGCTGGGGGGCCTTCAACGACCCCGATCACTGCGACTACAACTACAAGACGATGGACGACTGGGGCAACGAGATGTTCGTGACGCCGGGCATCATCGTCGACGGCGAGCTCGTGACGACCGACCTGGTCGAGATCAACCTCGGCATCAGGATCCTGCTCGGGAGCTCGTACTACGACGACTGGACGAGTGAGGAGACGTTCGTCGACAAGGACCCGCTCGGGAACCCCGTCGACAAGCGCCACCCGTGGAACCAGACGACGCTCCCGGCGCCCCAGAAGCGCGACCTCGAGGGCGGCAACTACAGCTGGGTGATGAGCCCTCGCTGGTACGACAAGCGCACGGACGAGAACCTGGCGATGGACACCGGCGGCGGTCCGCTCGCGCGGCTGTGGGCGACCGCACTCGCGGGCAAGGTCGATACGCCCTACGTCAAGTCCACCGGGCAGAGCGTGCAGATAAACCTGCCCGCGACGCCGAATACGCCCGAGCAGACGCTCGAGTGGAAGATCCCGAAGTGGTCGAATGCGATCGAGCGTGACCGGGCGCGGATCTACTACGCCGCCTACTCGGCGTCGATCGCGTTCCACTTCATCAACAAGGCGCTCGCGGAGGTGCATGCCGGCCGGACGAAGGTCTTCGAGAACTTCGACGTCCCGGACGAGGCGATCGGCTGCGGCTTCCACGAGGCGGTGCGCGGGGTGCTCTCGCACCACATGGTGATCCGCGACGGGAAGATCGCGAACTACCACCCCTACCCACCGACGCCGTGGAACGCGAGCCCGACGGACTCCTACGGCACGCCCGGACCGTACGAGGACGCGGTCACGGGTCAGCCGATCTTCGAGGAGAACGATCGGGACAACTTCCGGGGCATCGACGTCATGCGGGCCGTGCGCAGCTTCGATCCGTGCCTGCCCTGCGGCGTGCACATGTACCTGGGCGAGGGCAAGACGCTCAAGCGCGTGCATTCGCCGATGTTCGGCGAGCACTCCTAGGGAGGGCCTTGGACGACACCGAGACAAGAGAGCGCGTAGCCCGCGTCGAGGCGCTGCTGGAGGAGGTCGAGTCGCTGCCCGACCCGGCAGCGCGCGAGAAGGCGACCGAGATCGCCTCGGCGCTGCTCGAGCTCTACGGCGAGGGCTTCGCGCGGATCATGGGCAGGCTCGCCGAGTCGGGTGGCGACCTGCCCGCGACGGTCGCCGAGGACGAGCTCGTGTCGCACCTGCTCGTGCTGCACGACCTGCACCCGGTCGCCCTCGAGACGCGGGTGGTGGGGGCGCTCGAGGAGGTGCGCCCCTACCTCGAGTCCCACGGCGGCAACGTGCAGTTCGTGGGCGTCGAGGATGCCGTCGTGCACCTACGGCTCGAGGGCAGCTGCAGCGGCTGCCCGTCGTCGGCGATGACGCTCAAGCTCGCAATCGAGGATGCGATCCTCAAGGCGGCCCCGGAGATCGAGTCGGTCGAGGCCGACGGGGCGATCGAGTCGGCACCGACCCCGGAGCCGGGACTGCTCAAGCTCGAGATGGCCGGGCCGTTCGCGGGCGGGACCGGCGGCTCTGGCAACGGCGCGTCCGGCAACGGCGCGTCTGCGGGCGGCGGACCCGCGGCGCCGAGCGCGCCCGCAGTCGCCGGCGATGCTCCCGACCCGGCCTGGGCGATGGCGGGCAGCCTGGCCGAGCTCGGTGACGGCACGACCGCCGTCAAGCAGGTCGCCGGAGAGTCCGTGCTGTTCCTGAAGCTCGGCTCCACGCCCTACGCCTACCGCTCCAGCTGTCCCGGCTGCGGCAACTCGCTCGAATCGGCCACGCTGCGCGCGGCCGAGCTGACCTGTCGCGGCTGCGGCGATCGCTACGACGTCCAGCGAGCGGGGCGCTGCCTCGACGCGCCCGAGCGCTACCTCGAGCCGATCCCGCTGCTGACGACCGACGACGGCCTGATCAAGATCGCGGTCGCGGCGGCGGCCTGAGCGTGGCTGGCGCCCATGTCAGGTAGCGCAACCGCCCCCGGCTCCTCGCGCCTGCGCCGGCTCGCCCGCCAGGCACGCGAGGAGGTGGAGGCGACGCAGGAGAAGTGCGAGCTGTGCAGCGCGCCGATCCCCGCGGACCACCGGCACCTGCTCGACCTTGGCAGCCGCGAGCTGATGTGCGCCTGCCAGGCCTGCAAGATCCTCTTCGACCGCGGCGCAGCCGGCGGCGGTCACTACCGGCTGATCCCCGACCGGCGGCTGCAGATCGACGACTTCGCCCTCGACGATGTCGCCTGGGAGAACCTGCGGATCCCGGTCGACATGGCCTTCTTCTTCCACAACAGTGACGCGGAGCGGGTGATGGCCTTCTATCCGGGCCCGATGGGGGCGACCGAGTCGCTGCTCGAGCTGCGCTCGTGGACGGAGCTCGAGCAGGCCAACCCGATTCTCCGCGAGCTCGAGCCCGACGTCGAGGCGCTGCTCGTCAACCGCGCGCACGGCAAGCGCTCGCACTGGCTCGTGCCGATCGACGACTGCTACAACCTCGTCGGGCTGATCCGCACGCGCTGGCGGGGATTGGCGGGCGGCAAGGAGGTCTGGGAGGAAATCGAGCGCTTCTTCGAGCGCCTCGGGCAGCAGGCGCGACCCGCGGCAGGCGCGGGAACGCGGAACAGGGTGTCGATGCCGCTGGCGCAGAGAGCCGGCGGGGAAGAGGAGGCCGCATGGCCAGCAACATAAAGGTCGGGAAGGCGGACGTCGATTTCAAGGCGCCGTCGCACGTACCCGGCAACGGGCAGGGCAACTCGACGGGCAACTACGAGAAGCAAGCTGGGCACAAGCCCGACTGGCGATCGACGTCGCGGCGCTCCACGGGGGTCAACGCAGACGCGATGAACCCGATCGATCCCAGCATGCCCAACCTCTCGCCGGGGTAGTGGCCGGCGCGGTGAGCACGCAGACCTCGAACGGCGGGGGGCCGCTGGCCGGCTCTCCGCCGGATCTGACGTTCGCGGTCGAGGGTGTCGAGGCTGAACGCTTCGCCGTCGCCCCTACGCTGCTGTTCAAGCTCGCGATCGGGCGCAGCGGCGGCGGGCCCGTGCGCTCGGTCGTGCTCAACACGCAGATCCGGGTCGCCGCCACGCGGCGCTCCTACGCCCCGGGCGAGCAGGAACGCCTCCTCGAGCTCTTTGGCCAGACGAAGGACTGGGCGCGCAGCCTGCGCAGCTTTCCCTGGGTGAACGCAATGCTGCAGGTGCCGGCCTTCACGGACTCGACGACCGTCGAGCTGCCGGTGGCCTGCACCTACGACTTCGAGGTCTCAAGCGCGCAGTACTTCCACGCGCTCGAGCATGGCGAGGTGCCGCTCGAGCTGCTTTTCAGCGGCACGATCTTCTACGCAGAGCCCGGCGGCCAGCTGCAGATAGCCCACGTCCCGTGGGAGAAGGAGGCCGAGTACCGGCTGCCGATCGCGGTCTGGCGCGAGATGATGGATCGCCACTTTCCCGGCAGCGCCTGGCTGCGCCTGCAGCGCGAGAGCTTCGATCGCCTCCACGCGTTCAAGGCAGGAGGTGGGCACGCGACGTGGGAGAGCGCCCTCGACGCGCTGCTGAGTGGGGCCGGCGCGCAGCTGCGTGACGCGAGCGAGCGAGGAGCGAGCGCGTGAGCATGCACGGCGCGCCCTCCAACCCGGCGCTCGAGGCATGGCAGACGGCGGCCGCCCTGTCCGAGCAGGGCCCGGGGCAGAAGTCCGCGCAGGCGGCTGAGCAGGAGCCCGACCCGATCCGCCAGATCGCCGACGCGGTCCTCTACGAGGGTTACATCCTCTGGCCCTACAGCCGCGCGGCGACCAAGAACCAGCGCCGCTGGACGTTCGGCGGCGTCTACCCGAGCGCGCACAGCGAGGGCCGCGACGACGACCCATGCGAGATGCGCACGGAGTGCCTGGTCGAGGGTGGCGCGGACACGCGCGTCGAGGTCCGGGTGCGCTTCCTGCACGTCGTCGAGCGGACCGTGATGCGACTTGGCGCGGACGGGCTCGAGCCGGTCGACGAGCTGACGATCGCCGGCAGGCGCCACCTCTCCTGGGACGAGGCGGTCGAGCGCGAGATCGTGGTTGGCGCGCTGTCGCCGTTTGCCACCGGGGCCGCGGACTTCGAGCAGGCCGCGGACGGGGCGGAGGCCGAGCCGGCCGTGGACGGTCACGCTCAGTCCGAGCCGATCGAGATCCCGGCCGGCAGCGACTCCGAGCAGCTGCTGGATGACGACGGGGAGCAGGCCGGCGCGATCGTGCGCCGTTGGCGCTCGCTTGCAGGCAGCGTCGAAGTCTCGGCCGAGACGGTTCGGGCGGAAGCCGACGGCGCTCAGCCCGAATCTGGCGCGACCTCCCCGGAAGCCGGCACGACGCGACCGGGAGCCGGTCCGAACGGCCGGGCCGTCGCCCGCCTCTCGGTCCGGATCCACAACGCGAGCCCGTTCGAGCCCGGCGACCGCGAGCAGGCGCTCAAGCAGACCTTCGTCTCTACGCACACCGCCATGCGCGCAGACGACGGCGCGTTCGTCTCGCAGACCGACCCGCCGGACGAGCTGCGCAAGCTGGCCGATGGCTGCGAGAACCGCGGGACCTGGCCCGTGCTCGTCGGCGCGCCGGGCGAGCGCCAGAGGCTGCTCTCGTCGCCGATCATCCTCTCCGACCATCCAGAGATCGCCCCGGAGAGCCCGGGCGATCTCTTCGACGGGGCCGAGATCGACGGCCTGCTGACGCTCAGCATTCTCAGCCTGACCGAGGAGGAGAGGCGCGAGATGCGCGACTCCGACCCGCGCGCGCGAGAGATCCTCGAGCGCACCGAAGCGCTGTCGGAGGAGGAGCTCATGCGCCTGCACGGCGCGATGCGCGAGTTCCAGGCCGCGAGGCACCCTTGACCGGGTCGCGTACCGGGCC